>NZ_JBFAJV010000004.1:0-45996 GCF_040655415.1 Actinosynnema sp. NPDC050436
CGGGTTGGCGTTGGCGTTGGCGTTCGTGCTCACTCCGGCCAGGCCGCCGGCGGCCCCCGGTTGCGAACGGTGCCGGACCGGATCCGGGTTCCCGGTCCGACCGGGAGGCCGCGCACCCGTCCGGACGCGGTGGCCGCGGACAGGGGTGTGCTCCTCGAAGGCCAACCGGGCCTGCCTCGGTGATCATCCCGGCCTCGTCGTCCGGGATGACCACCGTCGATCGCGCGCCTGGTCGCCGCCGACCCGGACACCGTGCGGGACGTGATCGACGACTTCACGCCCACGGCCTGGCAGCACCGGACCCTGGCCGGACGGGGAGCCGTCCCCGCCGCATCGGCCAAGACGACGAGGCGTTCACCGTGGCGACGGCCGAGATCCGCCCGGCTCGGGTCGGTCTGCCCTGCACCCGGTGGACCCTGCGCACACGCGCCGGTTGCCGGCGACCTACAGGGCAGCCAGACCGGACGGCGCAGACGACTTCGGAGCCACCTGCGCCGGCGCAACGCCACCAGCGCCGGGGCCGACCACGACCTCGAGCGGCCTGACCAACCCGGCGGACCGAAGTGGTCAGCGCATTAGACGGTCTCGAAGTTCGCCATCATGCCCATGTCCTCGTGCTCGGCGTTGTGGCAGTGGAACATGTACCGGCCCCGGTAGCCGTCGAAGCGGGCGATCACCTCCACCGCCTCGCCGGGGCGCAGGTCGACGGTGTCCTTGCGGCCCACGTCGTGCGGGCCGGGGGCGCGGCCTCCCCGGGAGAGCACCCGGAAGTCGACCAGGTGCAGGTGGATCGGGTGGTGCAGGTCGACCACGAACCGCCAGACCTCGACGTCGCCCAGCCGGGGGCGGGCGTCGATCCGGGACGGGGAGTACGGCTCGCCGTCGACGGTCCAGCCGTGCCGGCCGCCGACCCGGCCGGCCCGGAAGGAGAAGTCCCTGGTGACGGTCGCCTGCGCGCGGTCGAGCGGGTCCGGTTCGGACAGGCGGTCCGGGACGTGGCTGTCGTCGGCGGCGCGGCGGGCGACGCGGAAGCGCATCACCAGCGCCGTCGAGCCGGTGCCGAGGCGGTTGACCAGGGTGACCTCGGACCCGACCGGGTAGCGGCCGAAGTCGACCACCACGTCGTAGCGCTCGGCGGGCGCGATCGGCACGTGGTCGTGCACCACGGGCGCGTCCAGCAAGCCCTGGTCCGCGCCGATCTGGGTGAACCCGCCGCCACCGGGCGGCGGCGGGTCGAGCGCGAGGTCGTAGCGGCGGGCGTTGGAGCCGTTGAGCAGCCGCAGCCGGTGCCTGGTCGCGCTCACCTCGGCGACCGGCCACGGTGCGCCGTTGACCAGCACCACGTCGCCCAGCACGCCTTCGACGTAGGGCTCCTCGACGCCGGGCACCGACGTGAGCGTCCGGTCCAGGGACGGGTAGTGCAGCGAGCCGTCCTCGGCGAAGGCCCGGTCGGTGATCAGCAGCGGCAGCTCGCGCTCGCCGCGCGGCAGCGGCAGGGCGTCCTCCTCGTCGTCGCGGACGAGGTGGAAGCCCGCCAGGCCCCGGTAGACGGCCGGGCCGGTGAAGTCCATCCGGTGGTCGTGGTACCAGAGCGCGGCGGCCCGCTGGCGCAGCGGGTACGCGTAGTCGCGGGTGCCGCGCGAGATCACCGCCGCCGGGTCGTGCGCGGTGACGTCGTGCGCGTGCGCCGGGGACGCGCCGACCGGCAGCACCAGGTCGGTGGCGTAGCCGTCGGACTCCGGCGGGGTGCGCCCGCCGTGCAGGTGGACCACGGTCGGCACGGGAAGTTCGTTGCGGTGCGCGACGACCGCCGTCCGGCCGGAGCGGGACTCGATGGTCGGCCCCGGGAAGGTCCCCTGGTAGCCCCAGATCGGCGTGCGCACGCCGGGCAGGATCTCCACGACGGCCTGCCGCTGCACGATCTCGTACCGGTCGGCGTCGGCGTCGCGCGCGACGGGCGCGAGCACGGCGGGGATCGGCAGCGGCACCTGGAACGGGGCGGGCAGCGGGAGTCCGCTGACCAGCTGCTCGCCGGTCACGCCGGCTGCCCCGAGCAGCCGGGGCCCGGCGAGCCCGGCGGCGAGCAGCACGCCCGCCCCGCCGGCCAGGCCGAGGAACCGCCGCCGCGGCAGCGCGGTCGGCACCGGCCGGTTCACCGCCGGCCGCCCGTCCGCCAGACGGCCACCGTGGCGGTCGACGCCAGCACGGCCAACGCGACACCGAGCGGCACGTGCAGGTCCAGCGCCCCGGCCAGCCCGGCGAAGTACTGCCCGGTCTCGCCGACGAGCAGCAGCACGGTCACCCAGAACGGCCACCGCGCGCCGCCGCGCCGCCACAGCAGCGCGGTGGGCACCAGTTGCGCCACGGCCAGGTAGGACACGACGTCCGCGCCGAGGGCGTGCCACGCCAACAGGTCGTACTCGCCGGTCAGGTAGCCGCCCGCGAACACGGGCTGCGCGAACACCGCGACGGCGTGCACGGTGACGAACCCGCGCACCACCCCCTCGACCACGCGTCCCGGCACTCTCGGCTGCACCTCGGTCGTTCCCGCCATCTCACGCCTTCCCCCAGGTCATCGGTGATCGACAGTAGGAGCGGGCCACCTATGCTGTCCAAGACCGAAATCGCCATGAACTGATGACGCAGAGGCTATGGATGGACCTGCTCCAGCTCCGCTACTTCCAGGTCGTGGCCCGGCGGCAGCACCTCAGCCGGGCCGCCGCCGAGCTGCGCATCGCCCAGCCCTCGCTCAGCCGGGCGATCGCCCGGCTGGAGGCCGACCTGGGCGTGCCGCTGTTCGACCGCGCGGGCCGGGGGCTGCGCCTCAACCGGTTCGGCGCGGGGTTCCTGCGCCGGGTCGACCGGGTGCTCAAGGAGGTGGAGGACGCGCGGCGCGAACTGGCCGACGCGGCGGGCCTGGACCACGGGAGCGTCTCCGTCGCGGCGGAGACCCCGCTCACCCTCGTCGGCCTGCTCACCGGCTTCCGCGCCGAGCACCCGGGCGTCGACATCCGGCTGCACCAGTCCTCCGCGCCCGCCATGGCCGAGCAGCTGCGCACCGGGGAGGTGGACCTCTGCTTCGCGTCGCAGCCGTTGACCGGCCCGAACCTGCGCACGTCGGAGCTGCTGCGGGAGGAGGTGCTGCTGGGCGTGCCGCCCGGCCACCGGCTCGCCGGCCGGACCGGCGTGCGCCCGGAGGAGTTCGCGGACGAGCCGTTCGTCACCACGCGCCCCGGCTACTGGCCGCGCGAGATGGCCGACCGGCTGTTCGCGGCAGCCGGCCTGCGCCCGACCTACGTCTGCGAGACCGACGAGCCGGGGTCCACCGGCGAGCTGATCGCGGCGGGCCTGGGCATCGGCCTGGTGCCGGCGTTCTCCCGCCGCGCCACCGCGTACCCGCCGGACTGCTGGGTGGAGCTGGCCGCCCCCGGCTGCCACCGCAGCCTCACCCTGGTGTGGCGCGCGGACACGTACTCCTCGGAGGCGGCACGACGGCTCGCCGCGTTCGCCACCGACCACTTCCGCGACCTGTGACCCCTCGGCCGCGCCCTGCGTCGCAGGCGGGCGAGGCCGGGCACGCCACCCGGCGACCAGCGGCGGCCTCGTGACCCCGCCGCTGGTCGCCGCGCGGCACCGACGCCCCGGTCTGCCTGCGTCACCCGTTCGGTGACGGGTGGGCGCGTGGCCGGCGGGCGTGCCGGGGCGGTCCGCGTGACACTGTCCGGGAGCGCGGCGGGGGCGTCGCCGGAAGGGGTTGGTCGCGATGGCGGTCAGGCGGGCGGACCGGGGTCCGACCGGGGCGGCGCCCACTGCGGGAGGTGCGCGGTGACCGGGCCGGTGGAGGGTTCCGCGTCGGCACCGGGCGGTGCCGGGCGGCTGTGGGCGGGCGGGGTCGCCACGGCCGTCGTGGCCGGGCTGCTGGCGGTGGTCGGCGTGCTGGTCGCGCGCGGGCTGCTGGGCGTCGCCGTGCTCGCGCCCGAGGGCGAGGGCGTGTGGGGCAACGCGAACACCGCGACCTACGCCCTGGGTGCCGCGCTGGCGGCGCTGCTGGCCACCGGGCTGCTCCACTTGCTGCTCGTCAGCACGCCCCGGGCCCGCCAGTTCTTCACCTGGATCGTGCTGCTGCTGACCGCCATCGCCGTGATCCTGCCGCTGGGCATCGGCGGGCTGGGCGGCCCCGGGCTGGCCACCGCGCTGATCAACCTGGTGCTGGGCGTGTCGATCGCCCTCATGCTCAACGGCGTGGCCCGCGCCTTCCCGGACCGGGCCCGCGCCCACACCGGCCCGGCCCGCGCCTACCCCGGGCCCGCCTACCCCGATCCCGCCTACCCCGATCCCGCCTACCCGGAGTCCGCCTACCCGGACCAGGCCCCTCCCGACCGCGACCGGTGGCGGTGACGGCCCGGTCGGGCGGCACGCGACGGCACCGCACGTAAGCTGGGCGCACTTCCCGACGAGGAGCCGAGGAGCCGGACGGGTGCGAGCAGCAGGGCGGACGGGCCGGTTCGGGCTCGTGCTCGCGGCGCTGCTCATGCTGCTCGGCATCGCCTCGGGCACCGCGAGCGGGCAGGCGGGCGGGCACGCCGCGCCCCCGGCCGGCGGGTCGGCCTCCTCCGCGCCGTCGATGCACGACGACCGCCACGACTGGCTGCGCGTGTCGCTCGCGGTGCGGCACTCGCCGGCCGAGGCGCAGCCGGACACCTGGTGGGCCGTGTGCCCGTGGGCCCGGGGCGGACCGCCCGAACGCCGGTGGTCGCTGCCCGCCGGGCCGTGCAGCAGCGCGCGCACGGCCACCGCCCCCGTCCCCTGGTCGAGCCGGGCTCCCCCGGTCGCGTGATGTGGTGCCGGCGCGTCCCGGCAGCGTCCGACCCGGTCCCGCCCACCCCCTCGACGGGGTGGCGCGCGGCGGGTCGCGCTGCCGTCGGCGCGTCCCCCCATCGCGCCGCGCAGCACCGCCGACCCCACGGGTGCGGGCGGGCTCCGGCGCGTCCACGCCTGCCGAGGGACCGAGGAAATGTCTGTTGTCGTGCTCGTGCTGATGATCGCCGCGCTGCTCGCCGCGATCGGCCTCCAAGTGGTCATGCTGGTGAAGGACAAGCCGTTCTACGGCGTGCTCAGCCTCTGCCTCATGACCGGCCCGGGTGCTCTGCTGGGCCTGCTGTACGCGGCGCTGTCGTAGCGGTGCGGGCGGCGGTCAGAGCGGGCACGTGAGCGGCCCGCGACGGTGGCCGCCGCCCGTCAGCGTGACCGGTCCGGGTGACGCCGAGGTGCACACGATCTGCGTGACGGCCAGGTCCGGCAGCGCCGCCACGTCCGCCGGCACGGTGATGGTCGTGCCGTCGAGCGTGATCGGGACGTCGGTCCGGGGGACGCGGCTGGACAGGCCCTCGGCCTGCTCCTCCGCGTTCGGCCCGCCGGCCAGCAGGGCCAGCGCCTGCGCGCCGGTCGGCGGCCGGCCGGTGGCCCGCAGCACCGGCACCGCGGTGTCGTCCCGGACCAGGTAGAGGACGGCTCCGGTGGCCGGGGACCCGCCGATCGGTTCGGTGGGCTGCACCCCGCAGCCCACCACCGGCAGGGCCGCCACGAGCAGGGCCGCCACCCTCAGTAGCGCTCTCACCGGCCACCCCCGGACGGCAGCCGGAGCGTGAACACCGCTCCGCCGCCGGGGCGGTTGGCCGCGACCAGGCTGCCCCCGTGCAGGACGGCGTTCTCCCAGGCGATCGCCAGGCCCAGGCCGCTGCCCTCGGACCGGGCGCGGGAGCTGTCGGCCTTGTAGAACCGGTCGAACACGTGCGGCAGCACCTCCGGGTCCAGGCCCGGTCCCCGGTCGGCCACCTCCACGACGACTTGGCCGCGCTCGCCGCGCACGGTCAGCGTCACCGGCGGGCCGCCGTGCCGAAGCGCGTTGGCGACCAGGTTGGCGACGACGACGTCCAGCCGGCGCGGGTCGACCACGGCGGTGACCGGGTGCAGGTCGGTGACCACGTCCGACCACCCGCGCAGGCGCAGGGTCGCGGTCGCGGCGGCGGCCACGTCCACCTCGTCCGGCGCCAGGGCGGCGGCACCGGAGTCGAACCGGCTGATCTCCATCAGGTCGTCGACCAGGCGGGTCAGGTTCCGGGTCTCCTGGGCGACCAGCCTGGCCGCCGTCCCGGCGTCACCGGGCAGGTGCTCGGCCTCCTCGTCCAGGACGTCGGTGACGGCGGTCATCGCGGCCAGCGGCGTGCGCAGCTCGTGCGAGACGTCGGCGACGAACCGGCGCGCGTCGGCGACCTGGCGTTCGAGCGCTTCCGCCGTGGTGTTGAAGGTGGCGGCGACGCCCGCCAGCTCGTCGGAGCCGCGCACGGCGACGCGGGTGGTCAAGTCGCCCTCGCCCAGCCGCCGGGCGGCCTCGCGCAACTCGCGGACGGGCCGCAGCACGCTGCGCGCGGCCAGCAGCGCCAGCAGCACGGCCACCACCATCGAGCACCCGGCCGCCAGCCACGCGACCAGGGCCAGCTCGCGGATGTCGCGCTGCTCGTCGTCCATCGTGCGCGCCGAGTAGAACTCCACGTCCGACACCCGCATCCCCATCACCAGGCCGGCGCGGCCCCCGACCACGACCCGCTGCCACGACACCTCGCCGGACGCGACCCGCGCCCGCAGCTCCGGGGACACGGCGGACGGGTCCAGGCCGCCCTGCACCGCGCGGCCCCGGTGCAGGATCACGGCGGCGGAGAACCGGTCGGACAGCAGGTCCGCGTTCAGCTCGGTCATCCGGGCCACCTTCTCGGTGAACGCCTCGACCGCCGCCACCTGCGCCTTCTCCAGCAGCACGGTCCGCGCGCGGACGTAGGTCACGCCCGCCACGACGGCGGCCGTCACCCCGCACAGCACGACGAACGCGATCAGCAGCCGGGTGCGCAGGCTCTTCACAGCGGCCCGAACCGGTAGCCGAACCCGCGCACGGTCTGCACGAACCTCGGCGCGGCCGGGTCGTCCTCGACCTTCGCCCGCAGGCGCTGCACGCAGGCGTCCACCAGCCGGGAGTCGCCCAGGTAGCCGTGCTCCCACACCGATTCCAGCAACTGCTGCCGGCTGAACACCCGGCCGGGCGCCCGGGACAGCTCGAGCAGCAGGCGCAGCTCGGTCGGGGCGAGGCCGACCGGCACACCGCCCTTGCTCACGACCAGGCCGGCGCGGTCGACGGTCAGCTCGCCGTGCCGCTCGGCACCGCCCGGCCGGGCCGGCTCGCCACCGCGCCGCAGCACCGCCCGGATGCGCGCCTCCAGCACCCTCGGCTGGACCGGCTTGACCACGTAGTCGTCCGCGCCCGCCTCCAGGCCGGCCACGACGTCCATGTCGTCGCTGCGCGCGGTGAGCATGATGATCGGCAGCGTGCCGCCGGCGCGAATCCGCCGGCACACCTCGAAGCCGTCCACGCCGGGCAGCATGAGGTCCAGCACGACGACGTCGACCCCGGCCAGGCCGGCGAGCCCGTCCTCCCCCGACCCGACCGCCCGCACCTCGTGGCCCTGCCTGGTCAGCGCCAGCCGCAGGCCGTCGCGCACGGCCTGGTCGTCTTCGATCAACAGCACCCGGGACATGCGCCCCACGATCGCAGGGCCGCTCGGGTTTCGCCCATCCACCCCGCCGATGCTGCCGGGGCCACGTCCGCGTCCGGTGCGCGGAATGTCATGGTCCTGTCACAACCGGCAGGGCGGTTGTCCGGTCAGGTCAGTTCGACCGGGCCGGCGGGCCCGTCGATCACCGCGCGCAGGCCGGGCGCGGCGGCCTCGCCGACCGGCAGGTCACCTTCGACGCCGAGGGCCACGAGCCGCCGTCGCGCCTCCGCCGGATCGGGGTGCGCCCCCTCGAACGACACCAACCGCAAGCCGACCTCCGCGTCGGCGGCCGGGTGCGGCGAGCTGCCCCAGTCGATCAGGAACGGGGCGGGACCGCCGAACTCCAGCAGGTCCGGCGGCAGCGCCAACCGCCAGGCCAGGCGCACCCCGTCCGGGCGGGTGCGGGTCATCGCCGTCGCCCGGCCCGGGTCGACGCCGTGGGCGCGCGCCCGGTCGACTGCGGTGTCGAGGTCGTGCACCCGGGCCGCCCAGGCGACCAGGCGGGGCCCGGTCAGCGCGTCCAGCCCGAACGGCCGGGGCCGCTCCGGGTCCGGCTGGTCGGGGTCGGGCCCGATCACCTCCAGGTACGCCCCGCCACCCAGGCCGCCCAGGTAATTGCGGGTACCCATCCCGGCGTGCCGACCGCCGGGGACCAGCGCGACGCCGAACCGGTCGCGCAACTCGCCGATGGAACCCTCCAGGTCCGGTGTCGCGTACACGAGGTGGTCGATCACGTGGCCCCCATCCGTCTGCCGGCAACGTCGATCACCGTAGCGCGGGCCGTTCCCGCAGAAGCGCGGCCACGCCGGTGTCGCGCGGTGGGCGGAGGAGGGCATCTCCGGCCACGTCCGGGTGAGAGCGCGGAGGCGGCGTTTGGTGCCCGGCACCACGGCTAGCCGTCTGGGGATTTCCTTCCTCCACAACGGATTGCGAGGCCGTGGCATGACAACAGCAGTGAGCGCACCGAGCCGGATCGAGGTCGGCGACGTGTTCAGCCAGGACGTGGTGACCGCCACCGGCATAAAGGTGGACCGGACCAGCGCGCGCCCGATCGCCGCGTTCGAGAACCGCTTCCTGGAAGGGGGGAGGGCGTACGCCGAGGGCCGGGCGCACGAGGCACTGGTGATCACGGACCTCGGCGGGGACCGCGCGCTGATGCACGTGCGCCGTGATCCCGAGTCACCGTCGAACTGGTCCAAGACCCGGCTCTTCAAAGACCACAAGCCCTCCGAGGTGGTGGTGATCTCTTCAGGCGACAACAACGGGTGTTACGGGATCTGGGTGTTGTTCGTGGCGAGCGACAAGCTCTACGGCGCGCGGTTGGCCGACAACGGGCTGTCCTGGGGAGATCCTGCGGAGTACGGGTCCGCCATGTCGAACCTGCGAACCTCCACCTTGGCCGGGCAGGACATGGACGGGGAGGTTGAGGCCGCAGCGGAGGCGATCTTCCACGACACGGCGACCAAGCGCCTGACGAGTGTGAAGGTGCAGTCCGACGGCACCCTCACCTCGTACGTGCTCGACGTCCCCGACGGCAACGGCCAGGCCCACATGACCGCCGGGCTCGCCGCGAGCGTGGTCGACGGCGAACTGAAGATCTACGGGGCACGCGACTGGGGCGACTCCGGCCTCGCAGTCGCCGGGCGCGAGGAGGAAGAAGAGGAGGCCAAACCCGACAAGGTGCTGGGGGCCGTGACCCTGATCCCCGACACGCACACCTTCCTCGTGCACTACACGGACGGAAGGCTGCGTGCGTCCGCCTACCGGCCGAATGGCGCGCACGTCCAGTCGGAGTGGGTCGTGTTTCCCGGGTCGAGGCATGTGCGCGACGTTCGAGTGCACATGGGCGGCACGGCGAAAGATCCCCTGTGGGACCTCTACATCACCGGCGAGAGCAACGTGTTGTGGGTGGTCCGCCAGCACCGCACCTCGTTCAACGCCAGCGGGTTGCCCAACTGGCTGCCGGCGGTCCCGGTCGACGCCGACATCGCCACCCACGGCGTCGCCGCCGCGATGGGCGGTGACACCACGGCGGTCTTCCACACCCACACCTCCGGCAACGGCGAACTGTCGATGGAGGTGCAGGACGCCCACTCGGAGCAGTGGCGGGAAGTGCACGTGGCCGTGCACCACACGGACGTCTACGAAGTCACCCGGCACCGCGTGCAGGCCACCGTGCTGGACGGGGACGGCGCTCCGCTGTCCAACACCAAAGTCACCCTGGAGGTCGCGGACCACACCCACTCCGCGTGCGAGATCACGGTCCAGGGCAGGACGACGGCGATCGGCCGGACCCCGACCGAGGTGTGCACCGACGACATGGGCCGGGTCACCTTCACGCTGCCCGCCAACGGCCTGGCCGTCCCGGACCTCAAGATGGTCGCCGGCACCGAACCCCGGGTCGTCCACACCATCCAGCCCGCGCGGGCGGTGTTCAGCTACCTGTCCGGCCAGGGCGTGCTCAACCCCACCAACCCCGACGGCGGACTGCCGAAGTTCGACGCCGACGGCAGCACTTTGCGCAAGCTCAAGCCCGAGCTGAAACCCGACGACGCCGCAGTGGCGACCAAGGCGATCCACGAGGCCGCCGCCCACGGCCTCAAGAAGACCAAGCCCGGGGTGCTCGGTGTGCACATCAAGATGCCGCTCACCCAGGAAGGGCGCTCGCCGGAGCGGTGGAGCTTCCGCGAGTTGCGCGACGCGGACAGCTTCGACCGGGCGCTCGCCGACGCGACCGCTCCGGGAAGTTGGATCGGCGACCTGTGGAACGGTGCCAAGCGCGTGGCCGGAGACGTCGCGCGAGCCGTCAAGAAGGGCGTGGCCGCGGTAACCGACACCGTCATCGACTTCACCAACAAGACGATCACCCTCGCCTTGCAGATCGGCAGCGAACTCGTCAACGGGATCACGTTGGCCTTCAAGACCCTGGAGCACGTCGCCCAGTACGTGACCGGGGTGTTCAAGCGCATCGGCGCCGCGTTGAAGGAGGCCCTCGACTGGCTCAAGGCGCTGTTCTCCTTCGGTGACATCTGGAACACCAAGACCGCCCTGCAGAAGGCCATCGTCGCGTTCCCGGGCACTGTTCAGGACGGCCTCGACCGGGCCCGGACGGCAGCCGACACCTGGCTCGGCGAACAGGACGCGGAACTGGCGAAGGGGTTCAAGAAGCTCCGCGACGAGCTGAAGGGCAAGTCGGTCAAGAACCTCCGGGCACAGGCCGTGCAGCACCTGGCCGCCACTGCCACCGCCGACGACACGCACCAGAACTGGTTGACGGACAAGGTGGCCGCTGCCCGGCCGACCATGCCCGACCCGACCGTCCCGGACGGCGTCGAAGGTCCGTGGAAGGCCATGATCAAGGACCTGGAGAAGGCGATGGGTGACTTCAGGACCTCGGCGAAGAGCTTGAAGGACGCTCTCGGCGACCTCGTCGAGGACCCCACGAAGCTCCGGGCCCACGCGGTCGACGAGCTGCTCACCGCCGTGGAGTCGTTCGTCAAGGGGCTGCTCGCCACCGCACGCGGCCTGCTCAACGGCCTGTTCGGCGTCCTCAAGGCCATGCTCACGGGCGTCGACACCGCCTTCAACAAGGAACTCGACCTCGGCCCGCTGAAAGCGGTGTGGAACTGGATCGCCAAGGCCGGCGGGCAGCAGACCGAGGACAAGTTCACCGTCGCCGGTTTCCTCTGCCTGCTCGCGGCGTTCCCGATCACCATCGCCTACAAGCTGTTGAACAACAACGAACAGCCCTTCCCCAACGGAGAGCTGCCCTTCACCACGAGCAAGAGCGGACCGGCTTCCCCGGGCCTCGACGCCGACAAGATCGTGCTGATCATCGCCGGACTGATCACGATCCACTGGGGGCTCATCGGGTTCTTCCCCATCGCCATGGGTGCGGACGCGCCGTTCGGCTGCGTCCTGGTCAACGCGGCACTGGGCATCCTGATCTTCATCATGGTGCACTTCGGCCACCGCTGGGACAAGATCCCGGCGGACCACGTCACCAAGATGATCGTCTTCGCGGGTCCGCTGATCGCGACGATCAACCTCGTCATCGTCGTCGCCGCGGCGAAGTACCCGGGGGTGGCCGAGGTCAAGTCGTTCCTCGTACCGCTGCTGTCGACCATCGGCGGTGCCATCGCCCTCGGCCTGGTGGCGGGCTACGCCATCGCCGGGAAGCTCACCGGGGCGCTGCCCATCGCGACGGGGGTGCTGAACTGCTTCCCCGGCCTGTTCTCCTTCCTCAAGCTCCCCGAGATCAAGAGCATCCCCTACGTCCCCGCCGTCTCCATCGCGGTCGACACCCTCTGCCGGTTCATCCCCGGCGCATTCGTCGTCGTCGACGCCCGCAAGTAGCCGCACCGTCCGGAGTGGACGGAAGGAGGCCAGTGACAGGACGACGGTCGTGAGTGCCTTTCTCCGCGCTCCCCGGCGCACCAGCATTCGTGGTGCGGAAACGGTTGTTCGACCTGTAGGGAGCGAAGAGGCATGGGCAAGTACGACCACCTGTTTGTCAAGAACATGCTGGAGTGCGCCGACGACCTGGTCAACGAGGGTGCCGCCGCCGGTGGCGAGCGACCGGCCAACATCGGCAACCCGTTCGGGCTGATGCGCGGGATCGACGTCGACCTCAGCACGGTCCACATGGCCTACAGCTGGATCAACCCGACGTCCGAGCAGGTCCACTGGGTCAACGACCACGAGCACGACTACGACGAGGTGCTGATGTGGATGGGGAACAACCCCGACGACATCCACGACCTCGGCGCGGAGCTGTACCTCGACATCGAGGACGAGCGGTACACCGTCACCACGACCGGCGCGGTGTTCATCCCGGCCGGTGTGCGGCACTGCCCGCTCGGGTTCAACCGGGTGGAGCGCTCCTTCTCGTTCATCGCGCTGTCGCTGAACCCGGCCTACGCGTCGGACGAGAACGTGCCGCGCCACTCCTGAGCCGGCACCGCACCGGATCGGGTGCCGGGAGCGGTCGCCGCGAGTGCGGGCCGGGTGGGCGACCACCCGGCCCGCACTCGTGTCAGGGGACGACCGGACCCTGCCCGGCACCCGTGGCGCGCACCGCCGCCGCGATCTCGGCCAAGTCCTCCGGGTCCAGGTACAGCGTCGTGGCGGGCAGCCACCCGTCGACCTGGTCGGGCGTGCGCGCGCCCGCGATCGCCGTCGAGACGCCCGGCACGGACGTCGTCCACGCGATCGCCACCGCGCCCACCGACACCCCGTGGCGCTCGGCCACCGGGCGCAGCGCGTCCTGGAGGGCCAGGTTGCGCTCCAGCGCGGGCGACCGGTACTCGGGGTTGCGCGAGCGCCAGTCGTCGGTGGGCAGGCGCGCGGCGCGCTCGGCGGTGAACGTGCCGGTCAGCAGGCCCGCGCCCATCGGGCTGTAGACCAGCACGCCCGTGCCGTTGCGCTCGCACCACGGGATCACGTCGCCCGCCGCCTCCCGCTTGATCAGCGACAGCGGCGGCTGGAGGGTCTCCACGTGGCCGACCGCCTCGCACCGCTCCAGCAGGTCGACGTCGAAGTTCGACACCCCGACGTGCCGGACCTTGCCCGCCGCGAGCAGTTCCAGCACGGTCCCCCAGGACTCCTCGATCGGCGGGCCGGCCGGGTCCGGGGCGTGGATCTGGTAGAGGTCCAGGTGCTCGACGCCCAGCCGGCGCAGCGACGCGTCGCACTCGCGGCGGATCGACTCCGGCGTGAGGTCCTGGCTCTCGACGCCGGCGTCGTCCCACACCAGCCCGCACTTGGTGAACACCAGCGGGCGGTCGGCGGCCGGCAGGGCAGCCAGCGCCCGGCCCACCACCTCCTCCGCGTGCCCGAAGCCGTAGACGGGCGCGGTGTCGATCCAGTCGACGCCGCCGTCCAGGGCGCGGTGCATCGCCGCGATGGACTCGTCGTCGGACTGCGCGCCCCAGCCCATCACGCCGGGGCCGCCGGTCACCCAGCTGCCGAAGCCGACGGCGCTGATCGCCAACCCGGTGCCGCCCAGTTCTCGTGCCATCAGGACTCCGTTCCGTAGGGCCGGGTCGCCTCCGCCGGTACCACCGGCAGCACGATCCGGGACAGGGCCGGACCGCCGTGGTGCACGGTCTGCATGGCGCTGATCATCGCGGACGAGGTGCCGGGCTGCTCACCGGTGTTCGGGTTGCGGTCGAAGTGCGGGAAGTTGCTGCTGGAGACCTCGACCCGGATGCGGTGGCCCGGCCGGAAGACGGTGCTGGTCGCGCCGAGGTCGATCCGGTACTCCACGACCTCGCCCGGCGTCACCGGCTGCGGCGCACCGCCCCGGTAGCGGGCGCGGACGATCCCGTCGCAGATGTTCTGCGCGTAGCCGCACGGGCCGACGTCGACCAGCTTCGCGGTCCAGTCGGTGTCCACCGCCGTGGTGGCCGCGTGCAGCACCACGGTCACCGGACCGGTGACGTCCAGCGGCTGGGTCAGCGGCTCGCTGGTGTAGACGAGGACGTCCTCGCGCGCCTCGACGGGCCGCTGGTCGTACACGCCGCCCTGGGTGTGCACGGGGCTGCAGCACAGCGCGCCGCCCAACGTGGGCACGGGGTTGCGCGGGTTGTAGACGTAGCTGTCCGGCGGCTGGTCGCCGGGCGCCTCGCGGGACAGCCGCCCGTCGCCGTCGAGCGTGTTGGCCCGGCCGCCGCTGTGCAGGTACCAGTCCTGGTGCTCGGTGCCCGGCAGCGGCCACGAGTCGGCGACCCGCCACCGGTTCGCGCCCATGGTGTAGAGCAGCACCGGGGGGTCCTCGACGTCCGCGTCGCGCAGCCACCGGTCGAACCAGCGCAGTTGCAGGCCCTCCACGTCGAGCGCGCCCGCCGTGGAGCGCCCGCCGAAGCTCATCGAGCCCACCGGGTTGCTGCGGAACAGGCCCTCGTGCGGCCACGGCCCGACCAGCAGCCGCTGCCGGTCCGGGACCGGGCTCCGCGCCGCCATCCCGGCGTAGTTGGCCAGGGTGCCGCCCAGGAACGTGTCGTACCAGCCGCCCATGTTGAACGCGGCCACGGTCATGTCGGAGTACGCGCGGGAGACGTCCAGCCGCTCCCAGTACTCGTCGTACTCGGGGTGGCGCAGCCACTCCTGGTAGTACGGGGCCACCTTGTCCAGGTACGGGTGGTCGGCCAGCGGCAGCACCCGCGCGGTGTCCGGGAAGCCGTCCGAGGCGTCGATCAGCGCCTCCCGCACCGACGCCGGCACGGACGGGTCGCGCCCGGCGTTGTGCGCGGCCAGCGACAGCGTCCAGCCCAGGCTGAACCCGAGCTGGAACGCGCCGCCCCGGTACACCCAGCCGTGGTGGTAGCTCGACGCGGTGACGTTGGGCGCGATCGCCTTGAGCGCCGGGTGCCCCGACATCGCGGCCTGCCACTGGGTCACGCCGTCGTAGGACCCGCCGAACATGCCGGCGGTGCCGTCGCACCACGGCTGGGACGCGGCCCAGTCGACGGTGTCGTAGCCGTCCTCGCGCTCGTGCACGAACGGCGTGAACTCGCCTTCCGACGCGCCCCGGCCCCGGGTGTCCTGCATGACGACGGCGTACCCCTCGGACGCCGCGCGCAACGCGAACGTGCCGTACATGCCCAGGCCGGTCCGGTCGTAGGGGGTGCGGAAGATCAACGCGGGGCAGCGCTGCCCCACCGGTCGGTACACGTCGGCGCGCAGGACGGTGCCGTCGCGCAGGGGGACCGCGACGGCGCGGTCTACTGTGAGTGACTCAATCATTGTCCGCCAGCCAGTGGTCGAGGACGTTGCGGGTGAGGGTGGACAGCCCGTTGTCGTAGCCGTTCGCGGACAGCCCACTGCTGAAGGAGATCGAGCCGGTGGCGAACACCGAGCCGCCTCCGCGCGTCGTGAAGTGCACGATGTCCGAGCGGACGTCGGGGTTCTCCGTCGCGCCCATTCCGGGGTGCGTGCCGCTGAGCTCCTCGACGGCGAACTGGTAGCCGTCGCCGAGCCCCTCGGACGTGGCCAGCACGACGGCGTCGGGCGGGCTGCCCAGCGCCGGGTCGTACCGGTCGATCTCGTTGCCGGCCGCTCCCCCGTTGTCCAGCGACACGTCGCCGAACACCTGGGGCACGTCGTCCAGCAGGGGCTTCGCCCCGTCGCGGTGGGCGTCCGGGCCGACCCGGTACCAGCCGGACGGGCCACCGCCCTGGGCGCTGAAGCCGACGCCGAAGACCTTCTGCGGCGCGCGGTTGCGGCCGGCCCACAGGCCGCCGCGCTCGCCGGTGGTGGCGTGGTGGTACTCGCCGGGTTTGGCCTGCCAGCTCCGGGTGCCGTTCTCGCCCCTGCGCAGCTCCATCACGTGCGGCAGCTCCGGGTGGAAGGAGACCACCCAGTAGTAGCCGTTGCCGCCGAGGTAGGCGAGGTTGCCGCCGCCGTCGACGTACTGCTCGATCGCGTCGATCATCGGCTCGGAGGCGTACTCGGGGTGCGAGCCGGTCAGCACGCCCCGGTAGCGGCGCAGCAGGTCGACGCCCTCGGCGTGCAGGTCGTGGTCGGTGATGACGTCGAACGAGTAGCCCAGCGCGGTCAGCCAGTCGAGGATGTAGAGGTCCGAGGCCAGCATGAACGGTGACAGGTGGATGCGGAAGCCGGGCGCGAGGGTGAGGATCGGCCGCCGCCACGAGGTGTAGCAGACGCCGCTGCCGTCGGTGTGCCGCGCGTAGGCGGAGTGGCCGAGGTCGTAGCGGTGCTCCAGGAACACCGTGCCGGGCGGCACGACGGGCACGTAGCCGAGCCCGCGCTCGTTGGAGTAGGCCAGGTAGGTGGCGGTGGGCAGCATCAGGGCGAGCCGCCCGGTGGCCACGCCGGCGGGCGGGCGCACCACGAACGGGATGGACTGCTCGCACGTGCCGTCGACCGCCCTGACCCGCAGCGCGTAGACGCCGCTGTGCAGGTCGGCGGGCACGGTGAACTCGTGGCTGGGCGTCCAGTCGGCGTCGGCCAGCGCGTCGTCGTGGAAGTGGATCGCGGCGTACCCGGCCGGGTCGACCGCGTAGTGCTCGACCCGGCCGGTGAAGTGCCGCCCGGTCACGCCGCGCACCGGCAGGTTGACCAGCCGCCCGTCCAGGCCGGGCCGCCCGACGCACGGCACGACCAGGCTCGCGGCGGTCCGCCCCGGCGCGAAGTCCCAGCGCAGCGGGGCGTCGTGGTCCTCGGACACGGCGGCCAGCAGCCCGGCCCGGGTCAGCGGGTGCGGCCAGAAGCCGGGGCGCTCGACCTTGCCGTTGTAGTGCCCGGTGTCCGGGGTGCGGGTGCCGAACAGCAGGTCGCCGTGGTCGGCCGGGGTGAACGCCCCGGTGGCGCGCTGCTCGACCACCTGCGGCCGGTCGTCCACCACGATCGGGCTGACCCGGCTGTTGGTGCTGGTCACCAGCGGCCGGGTGGCCAGCACGGCCCGGCCGGTCGCCGGGTCGTAGCTCGCGGCCAGGCCGTGCCACTGGTGCAGGGCGAGCGGGGTCTCGGCGCGGACGGCGGTCTCCTGGGTGCCGTCGCCCAGCCACAGCGTCGGGCGGCCCACCTCGTCCAGGCCGAGGGCGAAGCCGCGCGCGCCGTCGTTCCAGCGCGCCACGACGGCCTGCGGCCCGCCTGTCACGTGCGTCGGGTGGACGTAGGCGGCGACGGCGAACCCGCCCTCGCCGGTGGTCGCCCCGTGCGGGTCGCGGACCGCGATGTGCGAGCCGGTCCGGGTGCGCTGGGTGTGGCCCCGGTGGCGGCCGAGCCAGGCGTCGGGCACCTGCTCCACCCGCACGCCGGGCCCGGCCGGGTCGTCCACGGTGTGCCGCAGCCGGATCAGCTCCGTGGTGTACTCGGCGACGTCCTCGGCGCTGACCATGAACGTGACGGCCTCGCCGGGCGCGGCGCTGACCCGGTCCGCGTAGCCGAGCAGGACCGGCTCGTCCTGCCGCAGCTCGGGGCCGTCGACCGCGTCGGTCGGGGGGTCGCCCCAGCCGAAGACCTCGTGCAGCTCGCGCCGCAGGCACGCCTCGCGCGCCTGGTCCGGCCCGGTGAACACGCGCCGGTCGGCGAGCCGGTAGGTCTCGCCCCGGCGGGCGGGCGGCCGGACCAGCCGCCACTGCCCGCCGGTCGTCTCGTGCACGCACACCCGCTCGGCCGGCGGGCGGCCGTCGAGGAACCGCGCCAGGCGGCTGAGCGGCTCCTGGTGGACGGCCTGGGGATCGCGGATCCAGGCGGTCACCAGCTCTTCGGTGAGCAGCGGGCGGAGCTGCTCGGCAAGGCGCTCGGCGAACCGCGCCCGGATGGCCACAACTGAGGAGTCCATGCTGCGACGTTAGGCAGCGGTCCGCCGCGCGGGCAGCCCGTCAGGTCGGCGGCCGTGTCACTGAGCGGAGGTGGTCCGCGCCGCTGACCCGCCGGCGGAACTCGCCGGGGCTGCACCCGCACTCCCGCTTGAAGAACCGGCCGAAGTAGGACGGGTTGTCGAACGACAGCCGGTCCGACACCTGGGCCACGGTCAGGTCGGTGTGCGTCAGCAGCCGCTTGGCCTCGACCGCCAGGGCGGCCCGGATGATCTCCGCCGGGCGCTTGCCGGTGGTCCGCTTCACCACGTCGGCCAGGTGCTTGGGGGTGACGCCGATCCGGCTCGCGTAGCCGCGCACGGACTGCTCGTGCGGCAGTTCCTCGCTGACCAGCCGGAGGTAGCGCCGGGCCAGCGCGGTGCCCCGGTCCTCCTCCACGTCGCGGCTGCCCGCGTCGTGGTGCAGCCGGCGCATCTCCACCAGCAGGACGTGCAGGTACGCCTGCAACACCGACAGGTCCGCGCCGCCGGGCCGCCGGTACTCCCGCTCCAGCGCCGTGATCAGCGCGGTGACCGGGCCGATCTGGTCGGCGGCCAGGTGCAGGGCGTGCCCGGTGCCCAGCGGGTCGAGCGCCAGCGACTGGCGCGGCGAGACCCGGTCGCCGTACTGGGGCACCAGGAACTCCTCCTGGAACACCACCACGTGGCCTTCCAGCGGCTCGTGGCGCTCCCAGAACTGCACCTGGCCCGGTGCGATGAAGTACAGCGTCACCGGGGCCACCTGGTAGGGCACGAAGTCGATCACGTGCGTGCCCGCGCCGCCGGTCACGCAGACCAGCTCGTAGAACTCGTGGCGGTGCGGGTAGGGCGCGTCCGACCAGGGCGACAGGTCGGCGAACGACCCGATGGCGAACCCCGGCGGGCCGTCGGCGATCAGGGGGTCGTCGAAGCGGTGGATGGGCAGGGGGACGGCCTGCACGAAACCTCCCGATGTCACTCGTACGAGCCCGCCGGACGCGCGGCCTGGTACGCGGGTGGGGTGATGCCCGGGTTGGCGGCCAGCAGGCTGCGGGTGTACTCGTGGCCCGGCGCGGACGCGATCTCCTGCGGCGTGGCCACCTCGACCAGCTTCCCGTCCTTCATCACCCCGACCCGGTCGGCGACCGACAGGATCAGGCTGAGGTTGTGGGTGATGAACAGGAAGCCCAGGTCGTGCTCGCGGCGCAACTCCAGCAGCAGGTTCATCACCTGGCCCTGCACCGAGACGTCCAGCGCCGAGGTGGGCTCGTCGGCCACGATCAGCCGGGGTTCCGGGGCGAGCGCGCGGGCGATGGCCACCCGCTGCCGCTGCCCGCCGGAGATCTGCGACGGGATGCGGTCGATCACCGACTTGGGCAGGCCGACCTCGTCGAGCAGCCGCTCCACCCGCTTGCGCAGCGCCGGGCCGCGCAGGGTGGTCAGCTCGCGCAGCGGCTCGGCGACGATCCGGCCGACGGTGTGCCGGGGGTCCAGCGAGCTCTGCGGGTCCTGGAACACGAGCTGCACGGTCCGGCGGAACGCGCGGACCTCGCCCTCCAGGCCGCGCGGGGTGTGCACCTGCCCGGCCACGGCGACCGTGCCCGAGGTGGGGTGGTCCAGCGCCGCGACGATCTGGCCGAGCGTGGTCTTGCCGCTGCCGGACTCGCCGACCAGGCCGAAGAACTCGCCCGGCCGGACGCTCAGGCTCACCCCGTCGACGGCGGCCACCCGCTCGCGCCGGCGCAGGCCCAGCAGCCCGCCGGAGCGCCCGCTGCGGGTCACGAACTCGCGCCGCACGTCCTTGATCTCCAGCAGCGGTTCGGCGACCTCGGGCGCGGCGGCGGCGACGGCCCCGGCCACGGCGGGCGGCGGCAGGTCCACCGGGCCCGACCCGGGGTTCCAGCACGCGACCTCGACCGGCCCGACGGCCACCTGCGGCGGCTCCTCGGTGCGGCACCGGTCCACGGTGTGCGCGCAGCGCGGCGCGAACCGGCAGCCGGGCAGCACCGCCCCGGCCTCCGGCACCGACCCGGTGATGGCGGGCAGCCCGTCCACCCGGCGCACGCCGACCTGCGGCACGCACTCGACCAGCGCGCGGGTGTAGCGGTGGCGCGGCGAGGTGAGCACCTCGGCCGCCGGCCCGGCCTCGACCAGGCGGCCCGCGTAGAGCACGGCGATCCGGTCGGCGATCTCCGCCGCCACGCCCATGTCGTGGGTGATGAACACGCACGCCATGCGGTGCTCCTGCTGCACGGTGCGGAACAGCCGCAGGATCTCGGCCTGCGTGGTGACGTCGAGCGCGGTGGTGGGCTCGTCGGCCAGCAGCAGGTCCGGACCGGCCATGAGCGCCATGGCGATCATCACCCGCTGCTGCATCCCGCCGGAGAGCTGGTGCGGGTAGAGGTTGGCGACCCGCTCCGGGTCGCTGAACCCCACCTCCCGCAGCAGGTCCAGCGCACGAGCCAGCGCACGGGCGCGCGCGTCACCGCGTGCGCCGGCGGGCTCGTGGGCCTCCACGAGCTGCGCGCCGATCCGCTGCGCCGGGTTGAGCGAGTCCAACGCCTCCTGGAACACCATGCCGATCCGGCGTCCCCGGAAGGAGCGCATCTGCGCGGCGCTGAGCGCGTTGAGGTCGACGTCGTCCAGCCTTACCTCGCCGGTCGTGCGCACCGGTGCCACGAACTCCAGCAGCCGGATGACCGACAGCACGGTCACCGTCTTGCCGCTGCCCGACTCGCCGACGACGCACAGGGTCTGCCCGGAGTCGAGGCTGAGGCGCAGTTCGTGGACCAGTTCGGTGTCCACCTCGCCGGTGGGCACCGCGACCGAGAGGCGGTCGATCTCCAGTAGCGACATGGGTGTCATCCCTTCCGCCGGCCGGTTCGGCCTGAGAATCCGGTGATTCTGTACGTGGATGACCCCGTCGTACAAGGATTTCCCGAAACTGTGCAGCCAGGGACAAACGTCCGTCCACAGTGGTGGACGGGTACCGGCCCAGTTCGCCTCAGTGACATAAAAGCCGACATCGGCGTCTGTGCGCTCCTCCCGGGCCGGGCTACGTTCTCGGCCACCGACCTGCGGAATCAGGCGCGAGGAGCCGCAATGGAGCGCACCGAATCACGTCGTCTCAGGCACAGGACCGCCGCCCTCGCAGTGGTCGGGCTGGTACTCACCGCCTGCGCCACTCCCAAGGGCAGCACGACCGGCGACGCGGGCCCACCCGTGCGCGGGGGGAACCTGACCGTCCGGCTGGCCCAGGACCCGGGCTCGCTGGACACGGTCAAGAACTCCAACGCCGGGACCACCTACATCGGGCACGAGGTGTTCGAGCAGCTGGTCACGATCGACGCGAACTACCAACCGCAGCCCGTGCTCGCGGAATCGTACAAGAAGGCCGACGACGGGCTCGGCTACGCGTTCACGCTCCGCAAGGGGCTCGTGTTCGCTGACGGCACACCCTTGCGGGCGGCAGACGCCGTCGCGTCGCTGCGCTACTGGGTCGACAACGGCAGCTACGCGGGGTCGCTCAAACCCGTGCTCAAGGACATCACCGCCCCGGACGAGAGCACGGTCTCGGTGGCGCTGAACGCGCCGTTCAACCTGGTGGCGCTGATGGCCACCAGCCACGGCACGGGCATCCGCAAGGAGTCCGACATCGCCGCCGCCGGGCCCACCGGCATCCCCCGGGAGAAGTCGGTCGGCTCCGGGCCGTACAAGGTCAAGTCGTGGACGCCCGGCCAGGAGATCGTCCTGGAGCGCAACGACAAGTACCAGGCGCCCGGGGGCAAGTCCAGCGGGTACGCCGGGGCCAAGAACGCCTACCTGGACACCATCACCTACAAGGTCGTGGGCGACTCCGACGCGGTGCTCAACGGCCTCCAGACGGGCCTGCTGGACGTCGCCGAGCCGTCGCACGACCAGTACGACCAGATCAAGCGCAGCGACACGCTCAAGATCGGGGTGGAGGGCGCGGCGAACATCCAGTACGTGGCGCTCAACCACAACCCCGGTTCGATCTTCGCCAAGCCGCAGGCGCGCGACGCGATGAACCTGATCGTGGACAAGGCCGCGATCATGGCGTCGCAGGGCGCACCGGAGCTGGTGTCGGCGAGCAACGGCGCGTTCGCCACGCAGACCAACAAGGGCATGTACTCCGAGGCCGGCAAGGGCAAGTGGGACCAGCACGACCCGGAGCGCGCCAAGCAGCTGTTCGCCGAGGCGGGGCTGCAACCCGGCCAGACCGTCCGGATGATCACCACCGACGAGTTCCCGCAGTTCAAGGACGCGCTGGTGCTCATCCAGAGCCAGTTGCAGAAGATCGGGATCACCGCGTCCATCGACAGCTACGACTTCGCCACGCTGATGGGGCGCAAGAACAACGAGCCCAACAGCTGGGACGTGCTGGCGCTGATGGACGACGCCAACCCGCCCGTCCCGTCGTACAGCGACAACGTGCAGGGCATGGACAACATGGGCTACCCGCGCGACCGGCTCGCGCCGCTGCTGTCGGACTACAACGCGGCCGACACGCCCGACGAGCAGAAGCAGGCGATCGACAGGATCCAGGAGTTCACGTCGCAGAACCTGCCGACGATCACGCTCTACAACGCCAAGTCCTATGTGGCCTTCAGCTCGAAGGTGCGCGGTTACGAGGGGTGGGGCATGGAGTTCGCCGACGTCTGGCTGGCGGGGTAACCCGGTGGCGGCAGTCGTCCTGCGCCGGTTGCGCGATCTGCTGGTCGTCCTGTTCGTGGTCGGCACCGTGCTGTTCTTCCTGCTGCGCTCCATCCCGGGCGACCCGGCCCTGGTGCTGCTGGGCACCAAGGCGTCGCCCGAGCAGCTCGACCGGCTGCGCCGGGAGCTCGGGCTGTCCGGACCGCTGCACGAGCAGTACCTCCAGTGGCTGGGCAACGTGCTCAGCGGCGACTTCGGCACGTCGATCAAGTACCAGCTCCCGGTGCCGCAGATGATCGCCGACCACATCGCGCCCACCCTCACCCTGGCCGTGCTCGGCACGGTGATCAGCTTCCTGCTCACCGTGCTGATCGTCACCTGGGTGACGGTGTCGCCGCACAGCCGGGTGGCCCGGCTGGTCAACCGGGTCGCCCAGTTCGGTTTGGCCCTGCCCGAGTTCTGGCTCGCGCTGGTCGCGGTCTTCCTGTTCGCCCTCACCCTGGGCTGGTTCCCGACCAGCGGCTACACCCCGCTGTTCGACGACCCGGCCACCGCCGTCGCCCAGTTGGCGCTGCCGGTCGCGGTGCTGGTGGTGGGGCAGACCGCGTTCCTCACCATCACCATGGAGGAGAGCGTGCTGGGCGAGCTGTCGCAGCTCTACCTGCGCACCGCGCGGGCCAAGGGCGTCGGCGAGCGGCGGATCGTGCTGCGGCACGTGCTGCCCAACTCGATGCTGCCGGTGCTCACCACCGTGGGGCTGAACTTCGCGTCGCTGATCGGCGGCGTGGTGGTGATCGAGAGCATCTTCGTCATCCCGGGCCTGGGCACCATGCTGCTCGGCGCGGTCTACGCCCGGGACTTCCCGCTCATCCAGGGAGGGGTCATGTTCATCGCGTTCCTGTTCGTCGTGGTGAACCTGCTGGTCGACCTCGCCTACGCGCTGGTCGACCCGAAGGTGCGGGTGTCATGACGACGGTCCTGCCGAGGGCGCGGGCGTTCGCCCGCCGCAACACCGCGCTGCTGGTCGCGGGCGGCCTGCTGGTCGCGCTCACGCTGCTGGTGCTGGTGCTGCCGCTGTTCCTGCCCGACCCGAACGCGCCCGACCCGGTGCGGCGGCTGCTGCCGCCGTCCGGGGAGCACCCGATGGGCACCGACAAGTACGGCCGGGACCTGTTCGCCCGCTGGGCGTCGGCGGGCCGGGTGTCGATCGGGATGACCCTGCTGATCACGGTCTGCGCGGTCACCCTGGGCACGTTCATCGGCCTGGTGGCCGGGTACTTCGGCCGGGCGGGCACGGCGATCATGCGGGTCGTGGACGCGTGGATGGCGTTCCCGTCGATCATCCTGGCGATCGTGTTCGCGGTCGTGGTCGGGCCGGGGATGCTCAGCGAGCTGCTGGCCGTGACGATCATCTTCACGCCGTACACGGCCCGGATCATCCGCAGCCGCGTGCTCGGCCTGACCACCCGCACCTACGTGAAGGCGGCGCGGGTGTCCGGGATGGGGGCGTGGAAGACGCTGGCCGTGCACGTGCTGCCCAACACCCTGCCGCTGGCGGTGGTGCAGTGCGTGCTGCTGGCGGCGGGCGCGATGCTGATCGACGGGTCGTTGAGCTTCCTCGGCCTCGGCATCTCGCCACCCACCGCCACCTGGGGGAACATGGTCGCGGACGGGCGCACCTACCTCCAGGACCACCCCACCATGGTGCTGTTCCCGGGTCTGACCATCGCGCTGTTCGTGTTCCTGCTCAACCTCGCCGGCACCAGCCTGCGGGCGTTCGTCGACCCGAGGGCGCGGCTGCTGCTCGCGCAGCGGCGCCGCCGGTGAGCGGGCAGGCCGGCGGGTGCGCGTGACCGGCCCGCCGCGCACCCGCCGGCTCCTGCTGCTGCTCGGGGCCCTGTCCACGTTCGGCCCGCTGTCCATCGACCTGTACCTGCCGGCGCTGCCCGCGCTGGCCCGCCAGTTGGCGGCCACCGACGACGCCGCGCAGTGGAGCATCTCGGCGTGCATGATCGGGCTGGCACTGGGCCAGCTCTTCATGGGTCCGCTCAGCGACCGGATCGGCCGCAAGCGGCCGTTGTTCATCGGCGTGGCCACCTACACGGTGGCGTCGCTGCTGTGCGCGACCGCGCCGTCGATCACGGTGCTGATCGTGCTGCGCCTGGTGCAGGGCCTGGCGGGGTCGGCCGGGATGGTCGCGGTCGAGGCGATGGTCCGGGACTTGTACGAGGGCCGGCAGATGGCGCGCATCCTGTCGCTGCTGATGCTGGTCGGCGGGTGCGCGCCGATCGTCGCCCCGGTGCTGGGCGGCCAGCTCCTGCACTTCACCGACTGGCGCGGGCTGTTCGTGCTGCTGGCGGTGATCTCGGCGGTGCTGCTGCTGGCGGTCCTGGCGCTGCCGGAGACGCTGCGGCCGGAGCTGCGGCACGCGGGCGGCCTGCGCCGCGTGCGGGCGGGGTTCTCCGCGGTGGTCCGGGACCGGATGTTCGTCGGCTGCACGCTGGGCGCGAGCATCGGCAGCATCGCGCTGTTCATCTACATCTCGATCAGCTCGTTCGTGCTCGAAGGCGGGTACGGCGTGAGCCCGCAGGTGTTCTCGCTGATCTTCGCGGTGAACTCGGTGGGCCTGGTGCTGGGCGGGTGGTTCAACTCGCTGCTGCTGCGCCGGTTCACGCCGGAGCGGCTGCTGGTGGCCGAGGCGCTGGTCGCCCTCGTGGCGAGCGTGGCGAGCCTGGTGGCGGCCCTGCTGCACGCGCCGCTCGCGGTGTTCCTGCCGGTGCTGTTCCTCACCATCCTCAGCGGCGGCCTGGCCTCGCCGAACGCGACGGCGCTCGCGCTGACCCGCCACCCGGCCAACGCGGGCACCGCCGCCGCGCTGCTGGGCAGCACGGGGTTCCTGTTCGGCGCGCTGTTCGCGCCACTGGCGTCGTTGGGCGGGGCGAGCGCGATCGCGATGACGTGCGGCATCACGATCGCCCGCATCGGCTCGTGGCTGGCCTACGCCTTCGTCGCCCGCCCGACCCGGGCGGCACCGGACCCGGCCCCGCGCACGGCGTGCGCGGGCGACTGAGCACCGGGCCGGCCCCCGGGTCGGCGCGCACGGTCACGGCAGGGCGGTCACGGCGGGGCGGTCACGGCCGCAGGGCGGTCTCGACCAGGATGTCGAGCAGGCGCCCGTAGCCGATGCCGGCCGCCTGCCACATCCTCGGGTACTGCGAAGCGCCGGTGAAGCCGGGCATCGTGTTCACCTCGTTGACCACCGGCTCGCCGTCGTGGTCGAGCAGGAAGTCCACCCGCAGCAGGCCCCGGCAGCCCAGCGACCGGAACACCCGCACGGCCAGCTCGCGCAGCCGGGCCTCGACCGGTCCGGGCAGCGCCGCCGGGACCGTGAAGACGGCTCCCCCGTCGGCGTACTTGGCACCGAAGTCGAAGAACCCGGGTCCCCGGACGCCGATCTCCAGCGCGGGGCTGACGGCGAGGCTCCCGTCCGGGTGCTCCAGCACGCCCAGGTCGATCTCCCGCCCCGGCACGGCTCGTTCGACCAGCACCTTCCGGTCGACCGCCCGCGCGGTGCGCACCGCCGCCGGCAACCCGGACCAGTCGTCCACCCTGGACACCCCGACGCTGGAGCCGGCACGGGCGGGTTTGACGAACACCGGCAGCCCCAGGCGTTCCCGCTCGCTCCGGCGCACCGACTGCTCCCCGTGCAGCACCACCGAATCGGCCACCCGGACGCCCTCGGCGGCCAACAGCCGCTTGGCGCAGTCCTTGTCCATCCCCACGGCACTCGCCAACACCCCGTTGCCGACGTACCGGATGCCGTGCGCCTCCAGCGCCGCCTGCACCGTCCCGTCCTCGCCGAACGGGCCGTGCAGCACCGGGAACACCACGTCGACCGCCCGCAGCGCCTCCAGCGCCGCGAACACGCCGAGCCCGTCCCGGGTCCCGATGTGCCACCGCCCGTCCCGCGCGATCCTGACCGGCACGACCTCGTACCGCGCCGGGTCGAGCGCGGAGAGCACCCCCTCGGCCGACCGGCAGGACACCTCGTGCTCTCCGCTGCGCCCGCCGAACAGCACGGCCACCGTCACCTCAGCCACGCCGCGCACCCCCGACGTAGCGCCTCGGCACCCGGCCGCCGATCCTGGTCAGCACCTCGTGCGGGCTGGTGCCCGCCCACCGCGCCCAGTCCGAGACCGTGGGCTCGCCCCGGTCGCCCGGCCCGAACAGCACCACCTCGTCCCCGATGCCGGCGGGGGCGTCACCGAGGTCGACCACGAACTGGTCCATGGCGACCGCCCCGGCCACCGGACGCCGTCCCCCGGCCACCCACACCTCGGCGCGGTCGCCCACGGCCCTGGGCACGCCGTCCGCGAACCCCAGCGGCACCAGCCCGAGCGCGCCGCGCGCCGACGTCGTGTACCGGTGCCCGTAGGACACCCCCGTCCCGGAGGGCACCAGCTTGGCGTTGACCAGCCTGGCGCGCAGCGTCAACGCCGGTCGCAGGCCGAACGCCCGGTCCTCGACCGGTTCGACGCCGTAGACCGCGATGCCCGCGCGCACCAGGTCGTAGTGCGTGCCGGGGTGGCCCAGCGCCGCCGCCGAGTTGGCCAGGTGCAGCAGCTCGGGGTCGAGGCCGGCCGCGCGGGCCAGCCCGACCAGCTCGTCGAACAGCCGGACCTGCTCGCCGACGCCGGGGTGCGCCGACCGGTCCGCGTGCGCCAGGTGCGACCAGATCCCCCGGACCCGCACCGCGCCCCGGCGCTCCGCCTCGCGCGCGGCCACGACCAGCTCCCACCAGTCCTCGGGCCGGGCCCCGTTGCGGGACAGGCCCGTGTCGGCCTTGAGGTGGACCGCCGCCGGCTGCGCGAGCCGGGCCGCGTCCCGGGCCACCGACCGCAGGTGCACCGGCGTGGACACCGAGAGGTCGACGTCGGCCCCGATCACCGCGCGGAAGTCCTGGGCGGGCGAGGTCAGCCAGCACAGGACGGGCGCGACCAGCCCGGCGTCGCGCAGCTCCAGCGCCTCCGCGCAGGACGTCACGCCCAACCAGGTCGCCCCGTTGGCCAGCGCGGTCCGGGCGGTGCGCACGCTGCCGTGCGCGAACCCGTCCGCCTTGACCACCGCCATCACCAGCGCGTCGGTGCGGGCGGCGACCAGCCGCACGTTGGACGCCACGGCGTCCAGGTCGACGCACGCCTCGGCGGTGACGGCGGCGGGCACGGCGTCGTGGCACGGGTGCGCCGCCCCGCCGACCTCAAGCTCCACGGCTCCCGGCACGGTGCTCCTCCTCCCGGCCGATCCCTTCGGCCGCACCGCCCACGCTGCCCGCGAGATGTGCGCGGACCGTCCGCGCCGCGTCACGGCCCGGTGACGCCGCCCCGGTCGGTGAACCGCCCGGCCGGCCCGGTGCGTTGTCGGGGTCGAACGCCGAGCCGGGAGGACAGGGGGACCAGCGGACATGTCCGGGAGACTCGCCGAACTGCTGCGCCAGCACCGGGCCAGGGCCGGGTTGACGCAGTCCGAGTTGGCCGCCGCGTCGAAGGTGAGCCTGCGGGCCATCAGCGACATCGAGCGGGCGCACGCGGTCCGGCCCCAGCAGCGCACGGTCGACGCGCTGGCCGGCGCGCTGGCGCTGCACGGCGAGGCGCTCGACCGGTTCCGGCGCAGCGCGCGGCCCCGGCGCACCGGCCGGGCCGCCCGCGACCGCCGGGGCGGCCCCGACGACGGGCTGGTCGGCCGCGAGCGCGACTCGGCCCGGCTGGGCGCGCTGCTCACCGGCGGTGCAGTCGTCGTGCTGCACGGCCCGCGCGGCGTCGGCAAGTCGACCCTGGCGCGGCACGCGGCACGCCTGTGGCGGGACCGCTTCCCGGACGGGCAGGTGTTCCTGGACCTGTGCGGGTCCGAGGCCGACCCGGCCCCGCCGGCCGTGGTGTTCGGGGCGCTGCTGGACGCGCTCGGCACGCCGCCGCGCGGCAGGCCCCGGGGCACCGCCGAGCTGGCCCGGCTGTGCCGGCTGCGGCTGCGCGACCGGCGGGTGCTGCTGGTGTTCGAGGACGCGGCCGACGAGGACCAGGTCCGGCCGCTGCTGGTGCACGGCCCGGGTTCGGCGGTGCTGGTGACCAGCCGGCCGGAACCCGCGACGGAGGGCGTCCTGGTCGAACCGCTGGAGCAGCGGGCGGCGAGCACGTTGTTCTCCGCGATCGTGGGCGCGCGCCGGGTCGAGGCGGAGCCGGTGGCGGCCCAGCACGTCGTGCGCGCGTGCGGGGGCCTGCCGGGCGCGCTGCGGGTGCTCGGGCTGTGCCTGGCCCGCAGCCCGCGCTGGACGCTGGCCGACGTCGCCCGCAAGCTCGACCGCGAGCACGGCCGGCACGGCCCGTTCACCCTGGCCTACCACCGGCTGGGCGGGGAGGCGGCGCTCGTGCTGCGCCGGCTGGCGCTGTCCCCCGTCGCGCAGGCGACCGTCGAGACGGCCGTCCAGGCGACCGGGCTGTCCCCGGCCGCCGCCGAGAACGCGCTCGACGACCTGGTCGAGGCGGGGTTCCTGGAGGCCGACCGCCGGCTGCACGACCTGGTCCGGGTGTTCGCGCGCCGCAGGCTCGACGCCGAGGAGGCGCCGGCGGACACCCGGCCGGCGGAGGTCCGCGTGGTGCGCTCGCTGCTCGCCGCGCCGCAGGGGCAGCGGACCCGCGCGCTGCGGGCGGGCATCGACCTCGGGCTGTGCGAGGACGTGTCGGACGCGGTGGGCCGGCAGCCGCACCACGCGTGGACCGCCGTGTACGCGCTGGGCGTGCACGCCGCGCGGCTGTCCGGCGACCGGCGCGCGGAGGCGGCCCAGCTCAACCGGATGGGCCGGGCGTGCGCGCTGGAGGGCCGCCTGGACACCGCGATCGAGCTGCACGACCAGGCCCGGCGGGTCGCGTCGGAGGTCGGCGCGCGGGAGGAGGAGTGCTCGGCGCTGCTGCAACGCGGTGTCGCCGAGCACCGCTCCGGCCGGTCCGCCCGCGCGCTGTCGTGCGTGGAGACCGCGCTGCGGCTGCCGGACCCCGCGCCCGACGAAGGCCACGACCACCTGGTCCGGTCGCTGCGCGGCCGGCTGCTCGACGCGGTCGGCCGGCACGCCGAAGCCGTCGAGGTGCACCACCGCGCGGTCACCTGGCTGCGCGGCGACCTGGGCTGCGACACGCCGACCCTGGCCCTGGTGACCGCGCGGTGGGGCAACAGCCTGGCCGCGCTGGGCCGGTGGCGGGAGGCGTGCGGCGCGTTCCGCGAATCCGAGCGCCTGTTCCAGGCGGCCGGGATGCCGTTCGACGCGGCGCGGGCCGGGGTGCGGATCGCGTCGGCGCTGCTGCGGCTGTCCCGGGAGCCCGAGGCCCAGCAGCGGTTGGAGGACGTGGACGCGGTGCTGCGCGAGGGCTTGTGGCCGAACCCGGCGAGCGCGCTGCACGCGCTGGGCGAACTGGCCGGGGCCGGCGGGAAGCTGTGGGCGAACCGGTTCCGCGAGCACGCCGCCACCGCCTACGAGCACGGCGGCGACCTCGCGTCGGCAGGTCTGCTCCGCGAGACCGCGACCGGCGAGGTCCCGAAGGCCGCGCGGGGGTGAACGCGGGCCAGGTCGTCCTCCGGGCGGTCCGGTGGGACCGGTCCGGTGGGACCGGTCCGGGTTACCAGTCGGTGGCGGTGATCCCCCGGCCCGCCAGCGCCTCGGTCACCGCGATGGTGGCGTTGTGCACGCGGGACTTCACCGTGCCGACCGGCACCCCGATCGCCGCCGCCGCCCGCTGCCGGGTGCGGTCCAGGTGGTAGACCTGCCGCAGCGCCTGGCGGTGGGTCGGGGTCAGCCCGTCCAGCGCCTGGTCCACGACGCAGCGCCGCACCACCTGCTCGGCGAAGTCGGCCGGGCCGGGCAGCAGGTCCAGGTCGTCGTCACCGAACGCGACCGGCCGGACCCGGTCCCGCCGACCCCAGTCGATGACCAGGTTGCGGGCGACCCGGAACAGCCACGGGCGGACGGAGTTGCGCTGCGCGGCGAGCGGGCCCGCGTTGCGCCAGGCCCGCAGCAGGCACTCCTGGACGACGTCCTCGGCCCGGTGGGGGTCGTTGGGCAGCAGGCTGCGGACGTAGCGGAGAAGCGATGCGGCGTGCTGGTCGTAGAGCGCCGCCACGAAGTCGCCGCCCGCGCGCGTGTCGTCGTGCGTGCTCTGGGACATCGCGGCCTCCCGGCGTAGCGGACCGGACCAGTGCACCCAGCGGCACCGCCGGGGGCCACGCGGAAGGACCGGCAGAACCGGTTCTGCCGGTTCCGCCGGTCCGCGCGGGGTTGCCGGCGTGCTCAGCGCGGGGTTGCCGGCGTGCTCAGCGCGGGGAGTGCGTCATGCGCGGCCGTCGGGCGGGTCGCACGTCCTGATCCCCTCCTCGCTCCGGGCTCCCGAGCGGGGCCACCACCCAGCGGACCACCGCACCGGCACCCGGACCAGGCAGTCCGACCGGCAGAACTGCCCACAACCGGCAGTTCCGACCCACCGGCGCAGAAGGCGGTCGGCGCGGGCGGTGTGGGATCGGCGCGGCCAGCCGGGTCGGCGTGGGTGGCGTGGGCGGCCTGCCTGGGCCGGCGCGGGTGGTGCGGTCGGTCTGCCCGGGCCGGCGCGGGTGGCGTGAAGGGGGCGGTTCGGTAGGCGAGGTGTGGGTGGGGTCAAGGGGTGGCCGGCGGACCGTCTCCTCGATCCGCCGACCACCCGGGGTGCGGTGCCCTGCCACCGCGCCCGGCGGACCGGGCCGGCGCTCGGTGCCGCCGGACGGTGGGGGGCTCCGGCGGTCCGGCGCGGCAGCTCCGATCCGCCATCGAGTCCACCAGCACCCGCGCGTTCGGACCAGGCAGGACTACCGGCAGAACCAGCCGCGCCCGTCCGCGCCGGAGGCGGTTCCGGTCCACACCGGACGCGCGGATACCCTTCGGCGCACCGCATCCGAGGGGGACGTCGTGTCGGACAGCTTCATGGTCGCAGCCCGCATCCCGATGACCCGGGACGCGTTCGAGCGCTGGCTCGACACGGCCACGCCCGACCTCGCCGTGATCGCCGACCCCGGCGCCGTGTTCGACGGCTGGTTCTGGGACGGCCGCCGGGTCACCGACGAGTGGGACGACGTCGAGGACACCACGCCGCGCGGGTTCTTCGCCGAGCGGATCGACGCGGGGTGCGCCGGCGAGCCGGAGATCACCGTGCTGCTGCACCGGGAAGGGGCGCTGGAGGCGTACCTGTTCCACGTCGGCTACGACCAGCCGGCCGTGCACACCGCCATGCTGCTGCTCGCCGGCGCGGGCGCGCTCAGGTCCGGGCCGGGCGAGGACGCGGTGCTGTTCTGGGCGGAGACCAGCGGTTCGCTGTTCGCCCCCGACGACGAGGGCTGGCTGTCGGTGCTGGCGGTCGGTCCCGGCGGCGCGCGGTTCGTCGCCGAGCACGACCTGACCGGGCCGGTGGCGGGCCTGGCGGTGGCGCAGGAGCGCTTCTTCGCCCTGGTCGAGCGGCAGGCCGAGGACGAGGAGGGGTGGGACTGGGACTCCGGCGACCCGTTCCGCACCGACACGCCCCGAGACCCGTCCTTCGTCGACCCCGCCGTGCTGAGCGACCCGGCCGGGTGACCGGCCCGCTCAGCCGACGTCGACCCGCCACGACGTGAAACGGCGTTCCAGCGCGACCAGTGCCTGGTTGAACGCCAGCCCGATGGCCGAGATCGTGACGATCCCCGCGTACATCTGCGGCAGCGCGAAGTTGAACTGGGCCGAGCTGACCAGGAACCCCAGGCCCGCCTTGGCACCGACCATCTCGGCGGCCACCAGCACCAGGATCGACACCGCGCCCGCGATCCGGATGCCGGTGAACACCGCCGGCACCGACGCGGGCAGCACGACCTTCTGGAACAGCCGGTGCGGTGGCAGGTCCATCGAGCGGGCCAGCCGCAGCAGGGCCGGGTCGACGTCGCGCACCGCGCTGACCGTGTTGAGCAGGATGGGCCACGTGCAGGCGTAGCAGACGATCGCCACCTTGGACGTCTCGCCGATCCCCAGCAGCAGCACGAAGACCGGCAGGAGTGCCAGCGCGGCGGTGTTGCGGAACAGCTCCAGCAGCGGGTTGAGCAGCACGGCCAGCGGCCGGTACCAGCCGATCAGCAGGCCCAGCGGCACCCCGATCAGCACCGCGAGGCCGAACCCGGACAGCGACCGGGTCAGGCTGGCCCGGACGTCGCCCGCCAGCCGCCCGTCGAGCAGCAGTTCCCACCACGCCACCGCGACCTCGGAGAACGGCGGCAGGAACGTCCGGTCCACCGCCCCGAGCACGGGCGCGACCTGCCACAGCAGGAGCAGCGCCAGCACGGCCACCGACCTGCGCGCCACCGCGACCAGCACCGTCACACCTCCGCCGGGTCGGGCGCGGCGCAGACCTCGTCGCGCAGCAGGGACCAGACCACGTGCCGGTGGTGCGCGAACGCCGGGCTGGACCGGGCGTCCGGCACGTCGGCCCGCTCGCCGAGGTCGACCGGCACCACCCGCTTCACCCGGCCCGGCCGGGCGGTGAGCACCGCGACCCGCCCGCCCAGGTACACCGCCTCGTCGATGCCGTGCGTGACGAACACGACGGTCTTGCCGGTGCGCCGCCAGATCCGCAGCAGCTCGTCCTGCATCGACTCGCGGGTCTGGGCGTCGAGCGCGGCGAACGGCTCGTCCATCAGCAGCACGCCCGGGTCGTGGGCGAGGCTGCGGGCGATGGCCACCCGCTGCCGCATCCCGCCGGAGAGCTGGTGCGGGTGCCGGTCCTCGAACCCGCCCAGCCCCACCAGCTCCAGGTACTCGCGGGCGATGCCGGCCCGGTCCCGGCGCGGCACGCCGACCGCCTCCAGGGCGAACTCCACGTTGCCGCGCGCGGTGCGCCAGGGCAGCAGCGCGTACTGCTGGAACACCGTGCCCCGGTCGGGCCCGGGGCCGGTGATCGGCTCGCCGTCGACCAGGATGCGGCCCGAGGTGGGCGGGGTGAGGCCGCCGAGCAGGTCGAGCAGCGTCGACTTGCCGCAGCCGCTGGGACCCACCACGGTCAGGAACTCCCCCGCCGCCACGTCGAGGTCGACGTCCCGCACGGCGGTGACCTCCGACCACCGCCGGGTGCGCCGGTCCCGCACCCGGAACCGCTTCGTCACGCCGTGCAGGCCCAGCCGCGCGGTCACGTCACGACCCCGCGCCGTTGAACTCGTTGGTGTAGCAGTCGGACAGCACGACCCGGCCCCGGTCCACGTCGCCCCGGTCGGCCAGCCAGTCCAGCCACAGCGCCATCTCCCGCTCCTGGATCCACCCACCGGGCCGGGCCACCCCGGTGGACTTCCAGTACCGCAGCGCGGCCGGGTCCTCGTTGCGCCCCCGCCGCGCCATGATGTCGGTGAACCGCGCCACGACCTCGTCGCGCGGCCGGGCGCGGGTCCACTCGATGGCCCGCCCGACACCGGTGGTGAAGGTCCGCACGGTGCCCGGGTTGCGCTCGATGAACTGCCGGGTGAACACGTACGTGCCGGCGGTGAACGGGCCCAGCAGCCCGAAGTCGGTGAACAGCGGCCGGATGCCGCCCGCCGCCACGGCCCTCTCCCGGGCGATCCCGCCGAGCACCGCCACGTCGACCTGCCGCTGTCGCAGCGCCTGCTCGGTGCTCACCGGCGGCACCACGACCACCTCCACCGACGCCGCCTCGTCGCGGGAGAAACCGTTGCGTTGCAGGTAGATCCCGAGCATGGCTTCGGCGTGCGCGCCGAGGCTGTTCATGCCGACCTTGCGGCCGACCAGGTCGCGCGGCTCCCGGACCGGCGAGTCGTCGGGCACGTAGAAACCGTTGTAGGTCACCTGGTCGATGCCGTAGTACCCGATGACGGACCTGATCGGCGCACCCGCGCCGGCGAGCTTGACCACGGTGCCGTTGAACGCGCCGCCGAAGTCGACGTCACCGGTCGCGGTCGCCTGCACGTCCTGCGGCCCGCTGGTGGTGTTGCCGACCCACTCCAGCGCCACGTCGCCCAGGAAGCCGAGGTCGGCGGCCAGCTCCGGTTGCAGCACCAGGCCCGACCACCCCTGGTAGCGCAGCGACTTCGCCTCGCCCGTGCCGCCCGACGTGCCGCAGCCGACCGTCGCGGCGGCGAGCAGCGCGAGCAGTTCCCTCCTGGTGGCCATGGTGTCCTCCCCGGGGCGTCAGACGGACGAGTACCTGTTGCGCGGCTCGGGCAGCCCGTAGTGCTCGCGCAGGGTGCGGCCGGTGTACTCGGCGCGGAACAGCCCGCGGCGGCGCAGCAGCGGCACCACGTGGTCGACGAACTCGTCCAGGCCGGACGGCAGCAGCGCCGGCATCACGTTGAACCCGTCCGCCGCGCCGCCCCGGAACCAGGACTCCACGAAGTCCGCCACCACTTCGGGCGTGCCGACGACGACCTTGTGCCCGCGCCCGCCGCCGAGCCGGCGCAGCAGTTGGCGCAGCGTCGGCGACTCCCGCGCGACGAGGTCGCGGATCAGCCGGAACCGGCTGCGCGCCCCGTCCACCCGGTCGGCGGGCGGCAGCGGCGGCACCGGCCCGTCCAGCGGGTGGCCGGTCAGGTCGAAGGCGAGCAGCTCGCTGAGCCGGCCCACCGCCCGGGACGGCACGATCAGGTCGTCCAGCTCGTCGGAGAGCCGCCGGGCCTCCTGCCCGGTCGAGCCGAGCACCGGCACGACCCCCGGCAGCACCAGCACGTGGTCGGGGTCGCGCCCGCTGTTCGCCACCCGGGTCTTGAGGTCGCGGTAGAACGCCTGCGCGTCCTCGATCGTCTGCTGCGCGGTGAACACGGCCTCCGCGTGGGCGGCGGCGAACGCCATGCCGTCGTCGGACGACCCGGCCTGCACCAGCAGCGGGCGGCCCTGCGGGCAGCGCACGGCGTTGAGCGGCCCGCGCACCTGGAAGAACCGGTCGCGGTGGTTGATCTCGTGCACCTTGCGCGGGTCGGCGAACACCCCGGAACCGGGGTCGAGGACCAGCGCGCCGGGCTCCCAGCTGTCCCACAGGGCGGTCACCACGTCCAGGAACTCGGCGGCCCGCTCGTACCGCTCGCGGTGGCCGGCGTTGACGTCGCGGTTGAAGTTCTGCGCGGACCGGTCCGACGCCGTGGTGACGATGTTCCAGCCGGCCCGCCCGCCGCTGATGTGGTCCAGCGAGGAGAACCAGCGCGCCAGGTTGAACGGCTCGGTGAACCCGGTGGAGGCGGTCGCGATCAGTCCGACGTGGTCGGTCACGCCGGCCAGCGCCGTGAGCAGGGTGAGCGGTTCGAACGCCCCGGCCGCGCTGTGCCGGACGTCGCCCCACAGCTGCACGCCGTCGGCCAGGAACACCGAGTCGAACCGGCCGCGCTCGGCGGTGGCGGCGAGGCGCTGGAAGTGCCGCACGTCCGCCACCAGCCCGGGTTCGGTGCGGGGGTGCCGCCACGCGGCCTCGTGGTGGCCGACGCCCATCAGGAAAGCGTTGAGGTGCAACTGCCTCTGGGACATGGAATCTCCACCGTCGCGGCCGGGAGGGAACCCACCTCCAGCATGTTGACCCGGCTCCGGGCCGGTCAACCGCGCGACAGGGGAACCGGCTGCGCCTTCCAGGCGACGACCGGAGCGCAAACCGTTGGCACCACCGGGGAATCCCCCACGCCACCCGCGTTCGGCACCACGCGCCCCTCACGTTGCCGGCGGTCCGGCCCCGCGCGTGCCCCGGAGCCGGCGGGCGTCAAGCGACGGCGACCGGACCGACGCGGAGCACGCCGTCGTCCAGGGGCACGCAGCGCACGCCGCCGCGCCCGCGCATCGCCCGGAACGCGCCCGGCGCGATCAGGACGTCCATCCACGCGCACGGGTTCGCCGGCCGGTGCGCCTCGAAGCGCACCGGGCCGTCGCCCGTGTCGAGGCTGACCACGTCGTGCCGCGCGAGCCCGTCGACGTCGACCCCGCGCAGCACGATGTTGCGCCGCACGAGCAGCGGGCTGGGCGTGGTGGGCAGGCCGAGGCCGGCGGCGACCTCCTCCAGCGACTCGACGGCGAACACGGTCACGGCGGACAGCCGGTGGGCCGGGTGGTTGAAGTACCGGTCGCCCACCAGGCCCAGGCCCGCGCGGACCGCGACGCAGTCGCGCGAGACCGGCTCCGGGTCGGGGCGCGGCCCGTCGGCGGGCCGCCCCTCGCAGGCGTGCGCGGCGGCCACGTGCAGCGCTACGACCTGCCCGGTCAGCGCTCCCCGAGCTGCCATTCCGGCCGCACGTAGTGGCAGGTGTACCCGTTCGGGTACCGCTCCAGGTAGTCCTGGTGCTCCGGCTCGGCCTCCCAGAAGTCGCCGGCCGGGGTCACCTCGGTGACGACCCGGCCGGGCCACCTGCCGGACGCGTCGACGTCGGCGATGGTGGCCTCGGCGACCTTCTTCTGGTCGTCGCCGTCGTAGAAGATCGCGGACCGGTAGCTGGTGCCGAGGTCGTTGCCCTGGCGGTCGCGGGTCGTCGGGTCGTGGATCTGGAAGAAGAACTCCAGCACCTGGCGGTAGCTGAGCAGCTCCGGGTCGAACACGATCTCGATGCCCTCGGCGTGGCTGCCGTGGTTGCGGTACGTGGCGTTGGGCACGTCACCACCGGTGTAACCCACCCGGGTGGAGATCACCCCCGGGTGGCGGCGGAACAGGTCTTGCATCCCCCAGAAGCAGCCGCCCGCGAGGACGGCCCTCTCGGTCACCGTGGCCATGCTGTCGCTCCACTCCTCGGCTGGTCGGTACGCACTAGGTCGAACGTTCGCACGCCCCGCCATCATCCCGTCGCCGATGTGATCCACGACCAGCGGGTACCGGAACCCGGCGGCGCGCGCAGGCCACCCGCTGTAGGACCCGGAGCGCCCCGCGCGGCGATCTTCACCCGATGGTGCCGGGAGCCGTAACGCGCAGGTAGCGGGCGTGCCGGGGCGGTTCGCGGTGGAGTTGCGGCGGTCGGGTCGCCGGGTACGTTCACCGTCAGCGCACCTACCACGGAGGTGACGCGCCGGGCACCCGGGCCACCTGCCCGGGCCGGCGGACCGGCGGACCGCCGGCCCGGCGGGCTGCCCACGGCTGCCGCTCGCCGGGCCGAGGCGTCGCGGACGCGGTCGGCGACCCGGCGGTCCCCGTGCTGCGGACCGCCGGCGACGGTCGAACGCGGTTCTCCCTGCTCCCCGGCGCACTGCCCGCGCGAAAGGTGGACGAAGTGAGCGACATCAAGAACGTCACCGTGCTCGGAACCGGCGTGCTGGGGTCCCAGATCGCCTTCCAGACCGCCTACAGCGGCTTCGACGTCACCGCCTACGACATCGGCGAAGACGTGCTGGAGCAGGCCCGGGGCCGGTTCGCGGCGCTCGTGGAGACCTACCGGAAGGAGGTCCCGGGAGCCGGGGACGGCCGGGCCGCCGAGGCGCTCACCCGGATCTCCACCACCGCCGACCTCGCCGAGGCGGCGCGCGACGCCGACCTGGTGATCGAGGCGGTGCCGGAGCAGCCGTCCATCAAGGAGAACGTCTACCGGCGGCTGGGTGCCCTCGCGCCGGAGCGCGCGGTGTTCGCCACCAACTCCTCCACGCTGCTGCCCAGCGACCTCAAGGACTTCACCGGGCGGCCGGACCGGTTCCTCGCGCTGCACTTCGCCAACCGGGTGTGGAAGTTCAACACCGCCGAGGTGATGGGCACCCCGGACACCGACCCGGCCGTGGTCGAACGGGTGCTGGAGTTCGCCGCCGACATCGGCATGGTGCCGATCCCGGTGCGCAAGGAGAAGGCCGGGTACGTGCTGAACTCGCTGCTCGTCCCGTTCCTCAACGCCGCCGCCGAACTCGCCGCCGGCGGGTACGCGGACCCGCACGACGTCGACAACGTCTGGCGGATCGCCACCGGGGCACCGATGGGGCCCTTCCAGATCTACGACATCGTCGGCCTGAACACCCCGTACAACATCCTCTCGCACGGGGACGAGAAGGCACGCGCGCTCGCCGCGTGGATGAAGGAGAACTACATCGACAAGGGCAAGCTCGGCGTCGCGACCGGCGAGGGCTTCTACAAGTACTGACGCGGGTGGTCGGGACCGTTCGGGCACACGGGAAGGGCAGTGCATGTACTACAGCAACGGGAACTACGAAGCGTTCGCCCGACCGCGCAAGCCCGAGGGGGTCGACGACAAGTCCGCGTGGTTCGTCGGCGCGGGGCTTGCCTCACTGGCCGGTGCGGCGTTCCTGATCCGCGACGGGCAGATGCCCGGCTCCCGGATCACCGTCCTGGAGCGGCTCGACCTGCCCGGCGGGGCGCTCGACGGCATCAAGGAACCCAAGCGGGGCTTCGTGATCCGGGGCGGCCGGGAGATGGAGAACCACTTCGAGTGCCTGTGGGACCTGTTCCGCTCGATCCCCTCGCTGGAGGTCGAGGGCGCGAGCGTGCTGGACGAGTTCTACTGGCTCAACAAGGAGGACCCGAACCGCTCGTTGCAGCGCGCCACCGTGCGGCAGGGCCAGGACGCGCACACCGACGGCCTGTTCACGCTGAACGACAAGGCGCAGAAGGAGATCATCCGGATCTTCCTGGCCACCCGGGAGGAGGTGGAGGGCAAGCGCATCGACGAGGTGTTCGGCGAGGACTTCCTCAAGAGCAACTTCTGGCTGTACTGGCGGACGATGTTCGCATTCGAGGAGTGGCACAGCGCGCTGGAGATGAAGCTGTACCTGCACCGCTTCATCCACCACATCGGCGGCCTGCCGGACTTCTCCGCGCTGAAGTTCACCAAGTACAACCAGTACGAGTCGCTGGTGCTGCCGCTGTACAAGTGGCTGCTCGGCCAGGGCGTGGTGTTCCACTTCAGCACCGAGGTCACCGACGTCGACTTCGACATCACCCCGGAGCGCAAGCAGGCGACCCGGCTGCACTGGGTGCGCGACGGCGCGGAGGGCGGCGTCGACCTCGGCGTGGACGACCTGCTGTTCATGACCATCGGGTCGCTGACCGAGAACTCCTCCAACGGCGACCACCACACGCCCGCCCAACTGGACGAGGGACCCGCGCCCGCGTGGGACCTGTGGCGGCGGATCGCGGCCCGGGACCCGTCGTTCGGGCGGCCGGACGTGTTCGGCTCGCACATCCCGCAGACCAAGTGGGAGTCGGCCACCGTCACCACCCTGGACCGGCGCATCCCGGACTACATCCAGAAGATCTGCAAGCGCGACCCGTTCAGCGGGCGCGTGGTGACCGGCGGCATCGTCACCGCGAAGGACTCCCGCTGGCTGATGAGCTGGACGGTGAACCGCCAGCCGCACTTCAAGCTGCAAAAACCCACCGAGATCGTGGTGTGGGTGTACTCGCTGTTCGTGGACGTGCCGGGCGACTTCGTGCCCAAGTCGATGCAGGAGTGCACCGGCGAGGAGATCACCCGCGAGTGGCTCTACCACCTGGGCGTGCCGGTCGAGGACATCCCGGAGCTGGCCGCGACCGGTGCCAAGACCGTGCCGGTGATGATGCCCTACGTCACGTCGTTCTTCATGCCGCGCCGGGCGGGCGACCGGCCGCAGGTGGTGCCGGAGGGCGCGGTGAACTTCGCGTTCATCGGCCAGTTCGCGGAGACCAGCCGGGACTGCATCTTCACCACGGAGTACTCCGTGCGCACGCCCATGGAGGCCGTGTACACGTTGCTGGGCATCGATCGCGGCGTGCCGGAGGTGTTCGGGTCGACCTACGACGTGCGCGCGCTGCTGGCGGCGACCAGCAGGCTGCGCGACGGCAAGGAGCTGCGCCTGCACGGCCCCTCCGTGCTGCGGCGGTGGCTGCGCGGCAAGCTCGACACCACCGAGGTGGGCGAACTGCTGGTCGAGTTCGGCCTGGTGCCGGAGAAGCCGTGACCAGCCGGGCGAGGACCCCCGTGGTGGTCGCCGCCGCGCTCGCGGGCGCGGCGGCGGCCACCGCGCTGCTGCTGCCGCGCCGGGACGGCGACCCCCTGGCCTACCCGGGCAGCGCGCCGGACGTGCCGTTCGACCAGGCCCGGCGGCTGGCGGCGGTGACACCGCCGGCGTGCGCCCGCGGCAGCGTCCGCTACCACGTCGGCGGGGGTGCCGAGGTGGCGCTCGACTTCGCCGCCGACGACGGGTGCGTGAACGGGTTCCTGGCCGCGCTGGGCGCCACCGGGCGGCCGGCGGTGTGGCAGTCCGGGGTGTGCGGCGGGGTGCCGCCGGTCACGCCGCCGGCCGGGTCCGGTGCCCGGTGGGAGTTCCCGGTCGGGCACCGGGTCGAGACGTGGCGCGTCGAGGTCGACGCCGGGGCGCGGCGCAGGCGGGTGACCGTCGTGGTGAACCGGTCGGTGTTCCCGCAGCGGGTGTACGCCCGGTCGTGGCCCGCCGGTCAGGCCAGGGCCGCCACCAGCCCGGTCGCGGCGGCCAGGGCGAGGCACAGCGGCGAGTAGACCCGCAGGTCGAGGCGGGCGAACGGGGTGTCCTTCCGCGCCGACGCGACCAGCCCGCCCGCACCGCGCAGCAGCAGCACGGCGGCGACCCCGCCCGTGCCCGCGACCGTCAGCCAGGCCGGGCCGGGGGTGCCGACCAGGCCGGCGCGCGCGACCACCAGGTACCCGGCGACCAGCAGCAGGCCGGCGACCGCGAAGGTGAGCCCGGGGGACGGCAGGCGCTCCGGCGGGACGCCCACGACCCGGCTCGCGAACTCCTCGCGGGACCGCAGCGGCCACGGCGAGAACGCCCACACCACGTGCAACCCCCCGACCGCCACCAGGACCAGAGCTGTGACCAGGGCCAACAACGCCATCAGGAACCTCCCGCACACCCTGTCCGTACGGTGCCGTACGGACAGGGCGCACGCTAACCCACGCTTCCTGAGAACTCGATCAGGCACGCCCCTCGTCCCGATCGGCCCCGAGCCGTCGCAGCACCCGCGCGAAGGCGCGGCCGAGGACGTCCGACTCCTCCTCCGACAGCACGTCGAACAGGTACCGCCGCACGGTCTCGACGTGACCGGGCGCGGCGGCCCCGATCGCCGCCCGGCCGGCCGGGGTCAGCCGGACCATGGAGCCGCGCGCGTCCTCGGGGCACTCCTCGCGGGCGACCAGGCCGCGCTTCTCCATGCGGCCGATCTGGTGGGACAGGCGGCTGCGCTCCCAGCCGACCTTCGCGCCGAGCTCGCGCGCCCGGATGAGGCCGTCGGGCGCTTCGGAGAGCGGGACCAGCACCGAGTAGTCCGCGAGCGACAGCCCCGAGTCGCGGACCAACTGGCGCTCCAGGGCACCGTGCAACTCGCGGTGCACGTCCAGGTAGGCGTGCCACACCCGTGCTTCGCGGTCGTCGAGCCATCGGGGTTCGTCCACCGGGCCACGGTAGCAAGTTGTTGACGTGTCATCCATCAGTTGTTGACACGTCACCATCCTGCCGCTACTTTGATGATGTGTCCACAAACGGTATGCAACTCGGGCTCCTCAGCTTCGCCGACCGCCACCCGGACCCGGTGACCGGCGAGCAGGTCTCGGTGGCGGACGCGCTGGCCCAGCAGCTGGAGCGGATCAAGCTCGCCGACGAGCTGGGCCTCGGCTTCTACGGCCTGGGTGAGCACCACCTGGAGAACTACGCCAGCTCCAACCCCGCGACCGTCCTGGCCGCCGCCGCGAGCATCACCGACCGCATCACGCTCGGCAGCGCGGTCACCGTGCTCAGCACCGAGGACCCGGTCCGGGTGTACCAGCAGTTCACCACGCTCGACCAGCTCAGCCGGGGCCGCGCGGAACTGCTCGCCGGTCGAGGCTCGTTCACCGAGTCGTTCCCGCTGTTCGGCGCGCGGCTGGAGGACTACGACGAGTTGTTCGACGAGAAGCTGGCGCTGCTGATCCAACTCGACCGGGAGAACCCGATCACGTGGTCGGGCAACTTCCGCTCGCCGCTGGAGAACGCCCACGTCTACCCGCGCCCGTACCGCGACCGGCTGCGGATCTCGATCGGCACGGGCGGCAACCCGGAGTCGTCGGTGCGCGCGGGCCTGCTGGGCCTGCCGATCGTGTACGCGGTCATCGGCGGCGAGCCGGAGCGCTTCGCCCCGCTGGTGGACCTGTACCGCAGGGCCGGCGAGGCGGGCGGTCACGCGCCGGAGGACCTGCACGTGACGATGAGCGCCATCGGCCTGATCGCGCGCAACTCCCAGGACGCGAAGGACGCGTACTACCCGTACTGGCTGGAAACCATGAAGTACGGCGCCCGCGCCCGGGGTTGGTCGGTCCCGTCCCGCGCCGACTACGACGAGTGGACGCGCGACGCCCGGTCGATCTTCGCCGGCAGCCCGGCCGAGGTCACCGAACGCCTGATCACCGTGGGCAAGCTGACGGGCGCGGACCGGTACGCCATGCACATGGACTGGTCGGGCGTCCCGCACCAGCGCGTGATGGAGGCGATCGAACTGCTGGGCACCGAGGTGCTGCCCGCCGTACGAGCCGAACTGGGCTGAAACCGAGTCCTCGTCGACGCTTCTGCCGTGACGGATCGCCTCGGCGGACGCGCCCGTTCACGTTTCCACTCCGGCGCGTCAGCGGGCAGGGAGAGCCCTGACTGGTTGTGGCGGATGGAGAACTGGCGCAACGCGCGTTCTCCGCAATGAGGACACGCCTCACTCAGCCGGATGTCCGGCCGCTCGTAGGCAGCCCGAAACCTCACTCCACCGCCGCGCCGACTCAGCCGGCACAAGATGCCACATCTTCCAGACCTGACGCACGTCCCTCACGCGGTCCGCGCTTCGGCGACCACGACCACCGCCTGCACCAGTTCCCGCATCTCCGCGCGGACGGCCTCGTCGTCCCGCTGTGCGGGCAACACCTCGTACCAAGCCTCGAGCGGAAACAACAGCCGCCCGATCTCCCACGGCTGCCCGCACTCCTCCCACATCCCGTAGAGGCGGGCCACACCGACTTCGGGCAACATGCTCCCGGAGATCACCCTCCGGGCCAGCTGCCCGGCCACGACCCAGGCGGGCTGAGCGGGGTCGATGGGCTCATACCCCAGCTCGGTCAGCATGTCCAACACCAACGGCACCGCGTCCGCGTAGATCAGCGCGGCAGGCGGCGCACAAGCCAGCGCAACGATCCCGGGCCGATCGACGCCGGCGGCAAGCAGGTCACAAGCCAGCCACACCGCGTCCGCAGGCCACATGTCCTGGTCCAGCAGCGCGGAGTCGAGCCGGCCGAGGCGCGCGCGCAACTCGTCGGGAAGGTCTACCGCCCGAGGAGGTGTGACGACGGACCGGGACACGTCGACCTGCTCTTCCATGCCGCCCCCACGCTCACAACCCGGCCACCGCACCCTCTTGATCCAACGGTACCGCCGCCTCCACGCGATTCACCCCCACCACCCGGATAATCGCCGCCCGCACTCGACGGCGTGAAGTCGGCTTGTCGGGGTAGTCCTGGGTCTGTCCGGCGGTGAGGAGGTGTCGTCGTGCGCGCGAGGTGGTCCGGCCAGGCCGACGTGGAGGCCCTGTTGCGCGCGCTTCGCCGGCGGGGGCTCAACTACGACCCCCGGGAGGTGAGGCCGCCCGCCTGGGTGTTCGACGTGCACCGCTACCCCGTGGGAGTGGAAGCGTCGGGGGCTCCCGAGGACGGCGGAGTGTGGTGGCGGGCCCGTGAGCTGGTCGCCGACTACGAGTTCACGCCGCCCGAGATCATCCGCGCGTTCTACGAGACGGGTTCCGAACTGCTCGGCCGGAACCTGGTCCTCCAGGCTCGGCTGCCCGGCCTCCGGTTCCTGATGGGGGTGCGGGTCACCGACGTCAGTGACGAGACCTCCCCCGACCGCACCGCGTGGGGGTGGAGCTACGAGACGCTCGAAGGCCACCTGGAGCGCGGTCGGGTCGACTACTCGTTGGTCAAGCACCACGCCACCGGCGAGGTGGAGTTCACCGCCCGCAGCTACTCCCAGCTGCACCCCCGTGCGCCGTGGTGGATGCGGTGGGGGTGGCGGCTGTTCGGGAGGCGCGTGCAGTTGCGGTTCTACCGGCGGGCCGGGCAGCGGTTGCGGGGGCTCGTCGGGGACGGTCGCCCGAGGGTGGCGGTGGTGCCGACCGCCTCGCCGCGCGACGACCGCTGGAGCGTGAGCGTGCTCGACCCGATCCGGTGAGGTTGCGCCGTCGCTGCGAGGGAATACCGAGCGTTGAGCCAACCGGATGGACGGAGCACCTCTTGTGAAGATCGTCGTCACCGGGGCATCGGGCAATGTCGGCCTCGGTGTGCTCAGGGCATTTGCGGCCGACAGCGAGGACCACAGCGTCGTCGGCATCTGCCGCCGCCCTCCCGATCCCGTCGCTCCGTTCGACGCGGTCACCTGGCACGCGTGCGACCTCGGTTCGGACGACGCGCCCGACGTGCTGGACGAGGCGATGGCCGACGCGGACGCCGTGGTGCACCTCGCCTGGATGTTCCAGCCGATCAGGCAGGGTCAGCGGCTGCACCGCACCAACTACAAGGGCACGGTGGCGGTGCTGGAAGCGGCACGGCGGGCAAGGGTGCCGCACGTCGTGCACGGGTCCTCGATCGCCGCCTACGCGCCCGCCGGGGAGCACCCGGTGGATGAAACGTGGCCCACGACCGGCGTCCCGGGTTCGGTCTACGGCTGCGGCAAGGTCGAAGTCGAGGCGATGCTGCGCCGGTTCGCCGCGCAGAACCCGGACATCGCCGTCGCGGTCATCCGGCCGACCCTGGTCGCCCAGCGCGCCGCGTCCGCGAGTTTTCTGGCGCTGTTCTTCGATCCCGTGGTGCCGCAGTGGTCGATCCGCCTGCTCCGCGACGGAAAAGTGCCCCTCCTGCCGCTCCCCCACGGCCTGGAGGTGCAGTTGGTCCACGCCGACGACGTCGGTGACGCGGTGCTGCGCATCGTGCAGCGCCGTGCCACGGGAGCGTTCAACCTCGCCGCCGACACCCTCGACGCGGCCGGGCTCGCCGCTCTGGTGCAAGCACGAGCGGTGGAGCTGCCGGGGATCGTGATGCGCTCCGCCGTGGGGGTGCTGTGGCGACTGCGCCTGGTCGGCCTGTCGCCGGGGTGGTTCGACGTCGGCACCCGGTCCCCGCTGGTCGACACCTCCCGAGCCCGCGCGGAACTGGGCTGGGCACCCCGCAAGAACAGCACCGACTGCGCCCGCGAACAACTCGCCGGACTCGCCGATGCCGCTCCCGGCCCCAGCGCGGCGTTGCGGCGCGACCGGCTCAAGGACGCCGGCACCGCCCGGCTCACCTGACCGCCGGGGCCGATCGGGCTCGCCGGGGGTGGCGGGGGGGGGGGGGGGGCGACGAGGGCTGGGCCCACCGCCCCGACTCCAGCGACATGGACAGCGGCGCGCGCGGCGCCCGCGACCCCAC